>NZ_PQDH01000013.1 GCF_002964605.1 Vallitalea okinawensis | reverse complement strand
TTGTTTATATCCGTGTTAGAATTAAATTCTAACGAAATCAAAGTTTATTTCTTGGGTATGTGTTACACTGTTCAGTTATCAAAGTTCTTTTTTTAACTCTTTGTTAGCTTTACGTTAACTCGAAGTTAAATCAAAGCGCTTAAGCATTATATCATGTTCAAAACAGCTTGTCAAGCACTTTTCCTTTTTTCATTTTTTGCCGATTATTTTCGACAACGAATGAAATTGTATCATGTGTTAACTACTTTGTCAACAACTTTTTTTACTAGGAAATTTAATGGCGGAGAAGGAGGGATTTGAACCCTCGCGCCGCGCAAACGACCTATACCCTTAGCAGGGGCACCTCTTCAGCCACTTGAGTACTTCTCCGTATTTGAACAATTAAATTTTCAAACGCAAGAGATATTATACTAAACCTAGAACCTGTTGTCAACAACTTTTCAACATATTTTTTTATGGCATTTTATTACTCCTATTTTATTGAAATAATTACATTCATAAACTCCAATAATCACTCTTTACTATTATAACTAAAGTGATATTTTATATACGTATGTTATTATGCTATTATTATCCTTATTATGCCCTTTTAACCTTTCTATATAGAATGTTAGCATTATATACTTAAAACCTCTTAAATTGGATTTGAAGCGTATATATGCGTCATTTCATTTAAAGGTTATTATAATTACATAAAAGTATTACATTACTCTATAAAATAAATTAAGCTTCTCTACGTCTTCAAAAGAGACTTGTGGATTAGCAATCAAGAAAAGTGATTACCGCCACGTTAAAACTGGAACAGGAAAGTACGGTACCTTGCGAGCAAAACGCGAACTTTCCTATTGCATAAAAAAAGAACCGTCCCTAAGGAACGATTCTTTCTATATATATAGAATATTATTATCTATCTTTTACCTGGATCATATGGTTCTCCAGCTGCTTTTGGTCCTGCAGCATTTTTACTGAATAGCATTAAAGCGATTAATGTTACTACGTATGGGAATGTATTGAATAAAATGTTTGGCATATCCTTAAGGTTATCAAATATTAACGTCATAGACGCTAATGTCTTTGCAAAACCAAAGAATAGTGATGCACCAAGGACTCCCCATGGGTTCCATTTACCAAATATTAATGCTGCTAAGGCTAAGAAACCTAAACCATTAAATGTTAAGTTAGAGAATTCACCTGAGTAAGTTGTAATAACAATAGCTCCACCTAATCCGGCTAAAGCACCAGAAATAATTACACCAATATAACGCATTTTTTGTACGTTGATACCCATCGAATCTGCAGCTTGTGGGTTTTCCCCGCAGGCTCTTAAACGTAGACCGAATGGTCTTTTATAAAGCATATACCAACTAAATATAACAATGGCCATTACTATATAAGTAGTAATATATGCATTTGAAAAGAATAATGGACCTATGACAGGAATACTGGATAATCCAGCTACATCTGACTTACTAAACTTTTGAATGATCTGTACATTACCACTACCAGTTATAGCTCTAGCTAAATACACTGTTAAAGCAGCTGATAAAATGTTGATAGCTGTACCAGAAATAACTTGGTTAGCTCGCATGGATACTGACGCAAAAGCATGTAAATAGGATAATAACCCACCTGCTAAAGCACCAACTAATAAACCAATCCAAACAGAAGCTACCCCTAGCGTACTTTGAGTTAAGGCAATAAATACTGCAGTAGCAAATGCTCCCATACCCATTAAACCTTCAAGGCCAATATTAACAATACCACTACGCTCAGAATATAGACCGCCTAGTGCAATGATTAATAAAGGCGCTGTATAAGCTATCCCTAATGGAATAATACTCGTTAACGCATCCCACATTATTTAGCACCCCTTTCCTTATCGCTCTTTTTATTTCCAATTCTTTTTAACCAACCTTTAATCATTTCATTTGTAGCAGCAAAGAAGATGATGGTAGCAATAATAATAGGCACTAATTCATTTGGAACACCTGTTGCAATCTGCATAGATAATTTACCAGCATTCATAAAACCGAATAATAATGCGGCTAAAACTACTCCTAGTGGATGGTTTAAACCTAATAAAGCAACAGCGATACCATCAAAACCCTGTGTTGGAGATACACCTATCTTAATGTTACTTGCATAACCGATATAGAAAGTGGCACCCGCTAAACCAGCTAATGCACCAGAAATCATCATGGAATAGATGATGTTTCTATTAACTTTCATACCAGAATATTGAGCTGCATCAGGATTAAAACCAACAGCTTTTAATTCATAACCAAATGTTGTACGATCAAGTACCCACCATATGATTAGAGCAGTTATTAATGCAAGAAATAATCCTAAGTTTACATATGAACCATCAAATAACTTTGTCATCCATTCCGTTCTGAGTAAAGCATTTGCAGGTACATTGGCTGATTCAGTATCAAAGGGACCTCTAATTAACTCTGGAACAAAGTAATAGACTGTCCAAACACTGATCCAGTTCATCATGATTGTTGTAACAACTTCATGTACACGGTATTTAGCCTTTAATACCCCAGGAATAAATGCCCATACAGCTCCAGCAACAATAGATGAGGTAATACATATAGGAAGAAGTATTATTCTTGGTAAATCTAATGTAATACCTAATAATACCGCAATAAAACCACCCATTAACATCTGACCAGAAGCACCTATATTAAATAGACCTGTTTTAAATGCAAAAGCAACAGCTAAACCTGTTAAAATTAATGTTGTAGAATAAAGTAATGTATCACCAATTTTTTTCAAACTACCAAAGGCACCTTGTATTAATGCACCATAGGCTTCTATAGGATTTGCTCCAGATAATAAGATAATAATAGCACCAACAAGGAATCCTAAAATTACGGAA
The DNA here is from genome assembly GCF_002964605.1 of Vallitalea okinawensis. Taxonomy (NCBI): domain Bacteria; kingdom Bacillati; phylum Bacillota; class Clostridia; order Lachnospirales; family Vallitaleaceae; genus Vallitalea; species Vallitalea okinawensis. The sequence continues at coordinate 90,683 of NZ_PQDH01000013.1, read as the reverse complement.
ATGAAAGGTACCATTCTATTTCTTCTTGCATCATCCATGAACATTTCACTCAGTTTTGACATTATGATTGACCTCCTTTAGAACCAGCCATCATAAGACCAAGCTCATTTTCATTTGTTTCTTCGGCATCAACAATCCCAACAATTTCTCCCTCATACATAACAGCAATTCGGTCAGAAACGTTTAAAATTTCATCCAACTCTAAAGAAACGAGTAAAACGGCCTTACCCTTATCACGCTCTTCAATTAACCTTGTATGAATGTACTCTATAGCACCAACATCAAGTCCTCTAGTTGGTTGAGCCGCAATTAATAATGAAGGTGAACGATCTACCTCTCTTGCAATAATAGCTTTTTGTTGATTACCACCAGACATGCCCCTAGCAGGTGTCTTACCACCTTGACCACATCTTACATCAAATTCTTCAATAAGCTTATCTGAATGTGTACGAATCACATCGCCATTAAGAATACCATTTTTAGAAAAAGGCTCTTGATAGTACGTTTGAAGAATCATGTTCTCTTCTAATGAATAATCAAGAACAAGACCATGTTTATGCCTATCTTCTGGTATGTGTCCGATACCACTCTCAGTTCTTTCACGTATAGGAATTTCTGTTAATTCTTTCCCGTTTAATTTAATCGAACCAGACTGAATTTTTGTAAGTCCAGTAATCGCTTGTATTAGTTCAGATTGTCCATTTCCTTCAATACCTGCAATACCTAAAATCTCTCCAGCTTTGGCTTGGATACTTAAGTTATCAACACCTTTTAAACCTCTTTGATTGAGTACATTAAGGTTTTGAACATCTAAAACGACTTCTGCTGGATTAGCTGGGTCTTTAGGTACTTTAAATGTTACTTGACGGCCTACCATTAACTCAGCCATTTTTTCTTCAGACGTAGTAGCTACATCAACAGTACCGATACCTTTACCTTTACGTAAAATAGTACAACGAGCTGCTACTGCTTTGATTTCTTTTAATTTATGCGTGATGACGATAATAGATTTACCTTCTGCAGTTAATCGTCTCATTATGTTCATTAATTCTTCTATTTCCTGTGGTGTTAATACAGCTGTAGGTTCATCAAAGATTAAGATATTAGCATCACGATAAAGCATCTTTAAGATTTCTACTCTTTGTTGCATTCCTACAGTGATGTCTTCTATTGTAGCATAAGGATCTACGCTTAAACCATATTCATCGGATAATTTTTGAATCCTATTAGCTGCAGTCTCTATGTCAATTTTACCGCCCTTAGTTTTCTCAATACCTAAGATAATATTTTCTGTAACAGTAAAATTATGCACAAGTTTAAAATGTTGATGCACCATACCAATTCCTAAATCGTTTGCTATATTAGGATTTGTAATTTTTACTTCTTTACCTCTTACTTTAATCTTCCCTGCTTCTGGCTGATATAAGCCGAAAAGAACAGACATTAAAGTTGATTTCCCTGCACCATTTTCACCTAATAGAGCATGAATTTCGCCTTTACCAAGTTGTAACGTTACGTTGTCATTGGCAACTATACCTGGGAATTCTTTTCTTATATTCAGCATCTCTACTACATATTCCATAGGCATCCTCCATAGTATAAGATTTTATTAATAATATCACTATGTTAATATTATTACGTAGTGTAAAGGTGGCTATACCACAAAACTTTACCTACATCAATATAATTTGAAACAGCTATATACTTAAATTGTATTATTAAATAAAATACGAACAATAATCACATATATTTCCTTTAAAAAAAGACTGCGCGTCCATTCGCAGTCTTTTTCATTTGTATGAACTAGAAGCATACTTCTAATCCGTATATCTTTCATCTCTTTTTTTCACTTGTGTAATGTTATCAAAAACTTATTTTAAAGTGAAGTTACCTTCTAAGAAAACAGCTAAATCTTCTTCAGTTGCTGGAACAACAACTTCACCATTTAAAACTGCTTTTGCAGCTTCATCAACAGTTTTAACAGCATCATCACTCATGTTTGGATTCTCAGCTGGTATACCAACACCTGCATCAGCTAATGCTAATACAATTGTTTCTCCACCTGGGAACTCATCATTGATTGCTGCATCAATATTGTTGTAAGCAGCTACGTCAACTTTTTTAAGAGCAGATGTTAAAGTAACTGAAGCTTCTGATCCTTCATCATAGATACCTTGATTAAATTTATCAGCATCTACACCTACTACATAAACTGATTGACCATTAGTAGCTCTTTCTTTTGCTTCGTTGAATACACCAACGCCTACACCACCAGCTGCATGGAAGATGATGTCTACGCCTTTGTCATACATACCAGCTGCTAATACTTGACCAGCTGCAACGTCATTGAAAGTACCTTGGTAGATATAATCAACGATTTCAGCACTTGTTCCTAAATTAGCATTTGCATAAGCAACACCTGCTTGATAACCCCAACCAAATTTTTGTACTGGAGGGATTTCCATACCACCGATAAAACCTAATTTACCAGTTTCAGATGAAAGTGCAGCAGAAACACCTGCTAAGAAACCAGCTTCATGCTCGTTAAAGAATACAGATACTACGTTATCAAATTTACCTTCTTCGAAGTTTTCGTTCTTTGGAGAACCATCAATTAAGATAAATTTAACTTCTGGGTATTTTGAAGCAACTTCATAAATAGCTGTTTCAAATTTAAAACCTGGAGTTACGATAACTTGATAACCACCTTCTACAAGAGCATCAATTGCTTGTACGTAATCAGTGTGTTGTTCACCATTAGGTTGAACATATTGCTTCTCAATAGTACCTTTTTCTTCTTCGTATCTTAAGATACCTTCCCAAGTCCCTTGGTTGAATGACTTGTCATCAATAGTACCTGAGTCTGTTACCATAGCTACTTTTAACTTGTCGCCGCCAGCACCGTTTTCAGCACCACAGCCTGTAAAAATAACACTTACACTTAACACTACTACTAAAATTAAACTTAATAATTTTTTCATGATTAAGCCTCCCCCTAACCAGAATTTATTTTTTTACCTCTTAATGATTAACTTCAAAAAGTAGTTTCACTTATTCCGAATATAATGCATTGTATTCAGAAGTTCAACTGAGTGCTTCCTGTAAGGTAATCATCTTAATGATATTACACCATTTAACAGTATTCTTGACAATAGACAAAAAAATTATGTATAAACATAAAATAATCACCTAACATATGAAAACGATAAGTGATGAAATATCATAGAAGCAAAATTTTAGGCCTTCATGTTGGTTGTAATAATTTACTATGGATAAAATAATGTCTTTGTTGAAATTAACAAGGAACCGGTCACATAGGTCCCAACATAAATTCTGTATCCATAAACGGACACATCATTTTACCCTATAGTTTTGTAAACTATGCATATAGTATAACTCAAAAAAATATAAATGACAATACTTTATTGTAAAAATTAATAATTATTTATATGAGTATTATAAATTAACTTTAAGTTTCTCTAATAATTTTTCGCTTGGTTCAAATTGAAAGCAATATTTTGATCCATCTTCACTATAAATGCAGTAATAAGATACACCATTCTGATGCTTCTTTGCATCGACAAAGCGCTTATTCTGCATGAATGCTTTCTTCTCTTCTCTACTAATAGGTCCTTTATGAATTTCTTCTATTTGATTGATATTTATGTTTAATAGTACTCGTTCTTTATTACCACGGCACTCTTTGATAATCAATTCTTCACAAATAATCGTATATTGATAAGATAATCCATAGCTTCTCAATACATAAAATCCTAATACAATTGGTAGACAGATCGTGAGTAAATCACTGAATACCCCCCTAATTCCCATGTTGTAAAATAACATATTCAATAAAAGTATAATGATAAACAACACACCAGTAGTGACTACTACTTCTAATAGTGACGCTCGTTTTCTACGAGATTGCTCAGTATGCATAGATGACATCTCCCTCTTAGCCTATTTCTGATTGTGTGATATGTATGATCATTAATTATATATAAGTTGAATTAAGGAAAATATATTAAACTATAGAAAAAAATATTCGTAATGTTTAGTTCTAATATAGATCGTACACTAAAATAGGGCTAAAATTATTAAAGGAGTGAATCTACACACTCCTTTATTATTTGTTCTGGACTTATAAATAAGCAATACTTTTTATAACTTAATCATTATATTACAGCTTACATTTGTTTACAAATACTTTCTCCTTTGATTATTAGGGTTTAATCCTCTAAAAGGTCCATTATTTCAAAACATGGTTCTTATTCTCTATATTTCTCTCGCTCGCTTACGTATAGATTGTTTCCTTCACTATCCAATACCACTATTGCTGGAAACTTTTCCACTTCTATCTTTCTAATGGCTTCAGTTCCCAGATCATCATAAGCGATAATTTCTACACTTTTAATTCGGTCTGAAATGAGTGCTGCTGCCCCACCTACTGCTGCAAAATAAATGGCTTTATGCTTTTTAATACTATCGATTACTTCTTCACTTCTTTTCCCCTTACCGATCATGCCATTTAAGCCCTTTTCAAGTAGTGGGGTCGTGTAAGAATCCATTCGATAACTGGTTGTTGGTCCTGCAGATCCAATAACGCGACCTTCTTTGGCTGGTGCTGGACCAACATAGTAGATAATCGCATCTTTTAAGTCAAAGGGTAACTCTTCTCCATTATTCATTTGATCAATAAGTCGTTTATGTGCCGCATCCCTTGCTGTATAAATTGTACCTGATATTAATACACTGTCCCCTGCTTTTAGCTCAGCTACCTTATCTTTTGTAAATGGTGTTGTAATTTCTTTCATTATGACCCCTCCTATAAAACCTTACTGACATGTCGTGTTACATGACAACTTATGTTAATAGCTACTGGTAAACCGGCTATATGTGTAGGATAGGTTTCTATATGAATATCTAAGGCTGTTGTTTTGCCACCTAATCCTTGTGGTCCAATACCTAGTTTGTTGATCTTTGTCAGCATCTCATCTTCCAGTTCTTTAATATGTGGTATTTCAGAAGAATGTCCAACTGGTCTTAAAAGAGCTTTCTTTGCCAAATATGCCGCTTTATCAAATGTACCACCTAATCCCACTCCTACTATAATAGGTGGGCATGCATTTGGTCCTGCTAGTTCTACAGCTTCAAGTATAGCCTTTTTTACACCTTCAATACCATCAGCTGGTTTAAGCATATAGATTCTACTCATATTTTCGCTACCAAACCCTTTTGGAGCTACTGTAATTTCCACTTCACTGCCTGGAACAATATTATAATAAATGACAGCAGGTGTGTTATCCTTTGTATTTTCACGAATTAAAGGATCATTAACAACAGATTTTCTTAAGTATCCTTCTTCATAACCTTTTCTTACACCTTCATTAATAGCTTCTTCTATGGAACCACCAACCAAATGGACTTCTTGCCCGATTTCACAAAATACTACCGCCATACCTGTATCCTGGCAGATTGGCATTTGCAGATCTCTTGCTACTTCCGAGTTATCGATTAATTGACCTAGTATATCCTTACCAATAGGTGAAACTTCCTCTTTAATTGATGTATGAAATGCCTCTTTGATATCATCACTAATGTAATAATTAGCATCAATACACATTTTAGCAACTGCTTCTGTGATTTGACTAACATGAATTTCTCTCATATTCCTACCTCCACTCCTTGGTATCTGTATAAGTTCAATATATATCTGCTTCAAATTATAGTTTATCCAAATAGGTTTTACAACTGTTCTTATAAGAACCAAAAATTCTTTAGAAATTGCTTTATTTCCTATTATTATATCACACTAATTATCGTTATCATACATACCTACCTATTAGTTATACTAAACTTAACATTTAGTACAGCTTATTTAATATGCAAGTGTTTTCAGTTTATTTTAAGTTAATTTATTTTATTTGAATTATCTATTATATGTTTACTTAATTTTCTAGTCGGCGTAATAGCGCCCCTTGTATACTTGACCCTATTAGTAATAACTTATTAGGTTTTAAATTAAAAAGCGATACCTACATAGATATCGCTTTTTACTATATATAAATATTTTTGATTGTATTTTTATGTCCTTTTTGGCACCACAACCTCTTCTCTCATCATGGTCCACATCTCAGGATCTTCCATCCCAAGTCTCCAAAGGGCTATGCCTTTAATCCCATAATCCCAGGCAATATCTATTTTTGCCTTAATACTCTCAGCATTCTCAAACCATACCTCATGCTGAGACCCATCTTCCGCTGTATAACTGAACATCGGTGTTAGCGTTTCTTCATCAAAAATAACCTCTTTACCATATTGATCAGCTAACTCCATTGCCCGATCATAAGTAGCATAATTGGCTGTATCCGTATCGAGGTTGAAATCAAAACCGAAGACTGATACGGCTGCTAGGATTTTTTCCTTTGGAACTCGCGTTATCGTATAATCTAAAACCTTCTCCATCCATCCTGAAGATACAACTGGACCAGGTCCACTTCCAGGCCATCCATGTTCATTATAGAGCATGACAACAAATTCATCTACAGCTTTCCCTATAGTGGCATAGTCATATGGATTAGAAAAGGGATTAACATCTTCATCAGTTATTCTAGCAGGCAAATCTGCTGACAACAAGTAGCCTTTTTCATCAAAGACTGCACCTAGTTTTGTATAAAAGTCTGATATTAGTTGTTCATCTTCTTCATAGGCATCCTCAAAATCTATATTAACGCCATCAAAATCAAGAATTTCTACCAAACTAACTAATGATGCAATAAAGGCATTCTGCGACTCTTCAGTTGCTAACATCTGATGCAATACTTCCTTATTAATCTCTTGGTTACCTCGTTCATACAATAGATTATGAACCGTCGGCATCATAAGAATATTGTTTTCATGACCAATTTCAACTAATTTTTTAACTTCTTCATCAGTAAACTCACCGAATTTATCTACTTTTGTGGGATCAGATCTACTAATACGATACATAAAGAGCCCTATCTCAGAAAGCTCATCGGTATTTCTAACAAATGATTCAAATGAACTAGGTAAGGCTGGCCCTTCTTCTAAAGTATAGAACCCTAAAATAGTGGAGATAGGCTTTTGACCATCCACTACTTCTATTTCTACATCATTGGCATTCACATAACCTCTTGAACCATCATGTAACATAACATTATACCATTTATCTTCTTGTAACATAACCGGTAGCTTAGTTCCCTTTTTCATTGTAGCCAAAACAGGATACATACTCCCTGCCCATCTGTATATATTTACCTGATCACTGGTAACGATGGCTTGAGTGTATAAAGGAATTAATAGGGGCTGGTCTATAACAAGCCGATCACTCTCTAACTCATTCAGCTGTATGATACTCTGAGCCGTGGTTTTAAAGAGTTCGGCAATAGTATATAGGGTTTCTCCCGGTTTAACGTAATAATACATCACAGGAATGATTAAACGCTGTCCAACATAAACCTCATCTGTCTCCATTTTATTTGCTTCTTTGATAGCATCAACAGTAGTCTTAAAAAATGCACTTATTGTATAAAGTGAATCTCCCGGTCTCACATCATAATAAATTCTATTCATTACATTCACCTCAACACAGCTTCCTACTTTATTTGTATTCACGATTATGAATAATATTCTGATGGAAATCAAATTGAGGTAATAAAAAAGTACATGAGAAATCAATGTTCTCATGTACTCTAAATAATACACATTTCCTTATGCTTAATCCATGGATTAAGCAAGGTCTATATGAAGCTTTGATTCTAACGTATATACTTTTTCATATACTTTTATGTCTAAAGCTTCGCCTTCTTCTAAAAGGATTTCTATTCTATTTTCTTTGACTATTACTTTAACAAGTCTACCTTGATAAATGAACTTAAAGGCATATTCTTGCCATTTGCTCGGCTTTTTAGGATTCAATGAAGCTATATCTTCTTTAATTCTTAATCCTCCGAAGCCATAGACGATACCAAGATAAGTACCACCCATGTTAGCCGTATGAATACCATGCTTTGTATTACCATGATGATCATCTAAATCTAACCTTGCTGATTTCATAAAGTAATCGTAGGCTTTTTGTTCTTCACCTACTTTAGCTGCCATTATGGAGAAAACACCAAAAGATAGGGATGAATCATGTGTGGTAATGTTTTCATAATAATGATAAGACTTTTCTATAGTCTCATAACCTTGTTCATCTTCCAAAAGAAAATGAGCCAATACAGTATCTGCTTGCTTACAAATCTGATAACGATAAATTAATAAAGGGTGATAGTTTAACAATAAAGGAAACTTATTCTTAGGTATACTACTAATCTCCCATATTTTTTTGGTTAAGAAAGTATCATCTTGGGGGTTAATACCTAATGCTTTATCATATGGTAAGTACATATTTTCATAGGCTTTTTGCCATTTCTCGACTTCCTCTTTTGTTAATTCCATTGACTCTATGATTGTTGTCATATGGTTCGACTGGTCCTTTAGTAATTCATACATTTTATAAGCCCATTTCAAATTGTGTTTAGCCATGACATTTGTATAATAGTTGTTATCTACCACACAAGTATACTCATCAGGTCCAGTTACAGAATGAATCATAAATTGATTATGGTGGAAATGACCAATATCAGCCCAAAGGCGTGCTGTCTCAAATAATATTTCAGCACCATAATGAATCATAAATTCTGTATCTCTTGTTATCATGTAGTATTGAATGACAGCATAGGCAATGTCTGCATTAATATGATACTGAGCTGTTCCTGCTGGGAAGAATGGTGAGCATTCATCGCCATTGATGGTTCTCCAAGGATAAAGAGCACCTCTTTCATGCCCCATTTCCTTAGCTCTATTACGTGCCCCATCTAAGATAGAGTGACGATAGATTAAAAGCTTTTTAGCTAACTCAGGTTGTGTTAATAAGAAGAATGGAAAAATATATATTTCTGTGTCCCAGAAATAATGACCTTCATAACCTTCTCCACTCATTCCTTTCGCTGCAATATTACTGTATTTATCTTTTCCAACAGATTGTAGCAATTGATATACATTATAGTGGATACCTTGTTGTAAGTCCTCATCGCCCTGGATAGTAATATCTGCACTCTTCCAGAACTTTTTTAGATATTGAATCTGCTCATCTAAATAAAAATCAAACTCTCTATAGATGACCTTCTTTAATAACTCTTTTCCGTCTTCTTCCGGTCTCTCATGTCGTCTATCATCCGTATAAACATTGTATTTTGTTAATGTGATCTTTTGACTTCTTTCAATATCAGTTGAGATAATCGCTGTTACTTTACGCTCATGTTTCTCAAAATTCAATTCACATGTTTCATTTAAATGATGATGACAAGTACAGGTAGCCTTCAGTTTTGAATGTATGGTAGTAGTTGATACTTGTATCATATTCTCCACTACTTTTGCGTCATACTGCTCGTAGCACTTACCATGTCCCCCACCTGTTCTTGGATCCGTTTCATCAGTGTAATTCACGATATCACCATCAACTGATGATAAGAATTTTATTTCACCATCAAAGTTGACAGCCTCTACTGTATAGCGAATAAGAAATAACTCTAGTGTATTGAAGGAAGCTAGACGTTCAATAGTGATCTTTACTTCATGCCCTTTAGGTGAACGCCAATGGATGCTTCTCGTTACTGAACCTTCCTTCATGTCTAACGTTCTAGTAAAATCAAGTACTTCTCCTTGATGAAGAGAGAAATACTCACCTTCTATATATAAATGGATGGTTTGACTATCTATTACATTTAAAATCTTCTGTTTTGTATCTGGAAATCCGTATAGCTTTTCACCATAGGTGATAGGTTCAACCTCATAAAATGCATTTAAATAGGTGCCACGTATAGTATCGAAGCCAGCTTCATAACCTTCTTCAAAATTGCCCCTAACACCAATGTACCCATTGGATACATTAAATAAGCTCTCATTTTTTAATAATACTTTATTGTCCTCATAAATTTTGTCTTGAACTAGCCAGCTCATCTATACACCTCTTCTACTCTTTAATGGCACCAGATGTAAGACCTGATACAATTTGTTTTTGGAATAAAAGTACGATAATTAATGTTGGTATTGTTACAACAATTGTCGCTGCCGCCACTTCACCCCAAAGAATTTGGAATTGTGTTCTTAAGAAAGAGATGGCTACAGGCACTGTATGATATTCTTTGTTGGTGTTTAATGTTATTGTTAATAAGAATTCATTCCAAGCATTAATAAAAACAATGATGGAGGCCGTTGCTATACCGGGCGTTGCTAAAGGCAGTACCACTTTATATAAAGTTTTAAAGGCAGATGCACCATCGATCTTTGCAGACTCCTCTAATGAAAGTGGTATTTTGTTTAAGTGAGCAACGAGAATCCATACTGCTATTGGCAGTGTAATAGTTGAATACGCTAATACAACACCATAGCTATTTGTTAATCCTAACTCCATGAACAGATTATAAATCGGACCTACTACTACCATTTGTGGGAACATGGATACTGCTAAGATCAGACCTAATAATAAGTTTTTTCCTTTAAATTTAAACCGAGTAATGGCATAGGCAGCTAATGTGGATACAGCTACCACGTATACAGTTGTCACAACAGAAACAATTAAACTGTTTTTAATTGCTTGTAACATATTTTTTTCAAAAATAACTGATTTGAAGTGACTTAAAGTCGGGTTGTCAGCAATGATACTAAATGCACCTTCACCAAAAATTTCTGCCGTTGGTTTGAAAGATGTAATGAATATCCAAAAGAATGGAAAGACGATCACTGCTAAGTATACCGCAATAACAATATATAGAATTACATTATACTTCGTATCTTTCATCTTATTACCTCCTTGTAGTAAATGTAGTTTAAATCAACCTCTTCTAATCTTCTATCTTAATGAAATCTCATTAGATCATGGCTCGATTTAAAATCATTCACTTAAAAGTTAAGAATCGTTAGGTCTAAAAGGCATAAAAGCACTTACTTAAATGTTTTATACCAATCTCTTCTAAACTCTTATCTTTATAAGTTCTCAATAAGTAATAGTTAAGAATCGTTAGGCATAAAAGCACTTACTAACTAATTTGTATCCATTAAGTCTGTACCTAGCACTTTTACAAAGAGTGTTGTAATCAATGCTACGCATAAGAACATAATGATAACGATAACAGATCCATAACCAAAGTTTGTTTGACCAAACATCAATTTATAAGCATAGACTGACATGGTTTCTGTCGATCCACCTGGTCCTCCACCTGTTAATACATAAATCAAATCAAATACCCTAAAGGCATCTAGTGTTCTAAATAATAAAGCAACAAGAATCGAGTGCTTAATTAATGGTAAGGTTATTTTAAAGAAAGTGTAGACCGGTCCAGATCCGTCAACCTTTGCACTTTCATAAACTGATCCAGGTATTGTTTGAAAACCAGCTAATAATAGTAAAGCCATATAAGGAGTTGTCTTCCATACATCTGCCATGATGGCTGATATCATCGCACCTGTTGATGACAATAGTAACTCTTCCGAACTAGCAATCAAGCCAATATTCTCAAACATTTGTGCAATGACCCCACTTGCACCGTCATATAAATAACTCCACATTAAGGCTGCAACAGCTGTTGGAATAGCCCATGGAATAATGGAAATTGTACGAACAGCACCTCTACCACGAATGGATTTATTCATTATAACAGCTAACCCAAGACCTAGAATAAACTCAATTGTAATCGATGCTATTGTAAAAATTATCGTATTAATTAAGGCATTGTGAACTCTGTCATCTTTTATTGCATCACTATATCCTTTTAAACCAGTAAAGTTTGAAGAAATGAGTGATGTATTTAGTTCTTCAATAATGTATTGATAGTTACTTTCATTGACTAATTCATATTGATTAACTAATATATTTATATTTTCCTCTAAAGTAGCATTAAAACTTCCCACTTTATCTGATTCATCACCAGTTAACTCAATGACTCCTGTTTTTCCTTCAAATAATGCTTGTTGCTCGTCAACTAAAGCTATCGTTTCACCAATTATCTTGGCACCCTCTTCATCGACTACATCTTTTTCTCCATTTAAATAGAACTTTACATAATCACTTGTTTCCATAAACAAATCAACATTATATTTATCTGAAAGATATAATCCTGATTTTTGCTGATCATTTAGCCTATAATCAAAAAAAGAATAAGAAAAAGTCTGAAGTATAGGCCATAGTGAAAATACTGTTAGTAAAATTAAGATAGGTAAAATAAATAAAAATTCTTTAAAACCCATTTTACGCATATTTTCGTACTCCCTTCAGGCTGAAAAGTTGGGCTCAATATGCATTGAGCCCACTCTTTATATTAGTACTTATTTTAAACTATTTTCTAATGCTGCTACTGTTGATTCTAAATCACTAGAACCTGATAAATATTTGTGTGTATTAACTTGAACTTCATCAGATGTTTTTGAGTACTCTGGAGATACAGGTCTTGATAAAGTAGATGTTAATGCTTTTTGGAATCCATCGAATTGTAACATTTCGTTATTGGCTTTAACCTCTTCATCAGATAATACTACGTTGTAACCTGGTAAGTAACCCCCCTGAGTAGCCATGATCTTTTGACCTTCTGTACCAGTTACAAATTGTAAGAATGTCCAAGCACCTTCAGCTACATCTGAGTTTTTATTAAGACCAAGTAACCATCCACCTACTGTTCCACCATTTGGCAGTGGAGCAACACCAGTTTGTTCAGGAGTTAATGGAGATTCTTCTCCTTTAATGATACCATATTGGTAAGGCCAGTTACGGGCAAATACTGCTTTACCTTCAGTGAATTGTGTATGTGTTTCACCTTCTGTATAATTTAAGATATCTTCTGGTGTCCAAGATGCTTCAGTAAATGTTTTCATTGTTTCTAAACCAGCTTCAATATCAGTATAACCTTTTGTGAATTCTGTTACGTTACAAGTTAAACCTTCATATTGCTTAGATTGGTATACGAAACCAAAATCAGTACCGCCTTCACCAACATATTTCTCAGCCATAGCTGCTAAGTCAGCGTACGTGTAATCGCCACTTTCTAGTACAGCTGCTTCTTCAGCAGATACAATATCAGAACGATAGTATAATAATCCTAAATCTGAGAAGAATGGAAGTGTATATTGTTTTCCTTTATAGTTACCTGCAGTCATTGAACCTGCATTGTAGTCAGCTGCGTTAATACCAGCCTCACTCATTTTAACATCTAATGGCTCGATATAGCCTGCACCAGCAAATTCTCCAGCCCAAACAACATCCATTGAAAGAACATCATATTCATCAGACCCACTTGATAATGAAGTAATTAATTGATCATGCATTTGAGCTGAATCATTAGTAAATTCTACCCACTCAACAACAAATTCTTCTTGAGAAGAGTTGAATGCATCAATCACTGCTTGAGTAGCCGGAGTTGAATCCGCTTGAGCAGCAAATTTAATCACTTGTTTCTCAGTTGAAACTTCTTCTTTCGGCTCATCTTTAGTTTCTTCTTTATTAGTTTCATTTTGTGTTGTACCTTCATCTGTTTTTGGCTCATCATTTGTACATCCAACAAATAATGATGCTAATAGTAGAACTATTAAAGTAATAGATAGTAATTTTTTCATTTTATTAATCCCTCCATTTAATCTTTTGACTTTACATCAATGATTATATTTGCATTATAATAAAAAGCGTAGTAGAATTATATTAAAAATTTAATCTTTTTATTAAAATCTTAATATATATAATATATACTAAAAAGGAGTTAATTTGTTTGAGTTTTTATAAAGTTTTAATAAAAAAATGTCGTCTTTATCATTATTCTACCTCTTTCAGTGTTAGAGTAGTGCAAAATCAACAATGTACATTTAGCTTACCTAGCGATATTGCAACAGCTGATCATCTTTTGGGTATTGATACTATTAAAGATCTTTCCGGACTATATAATGATCCATTTAAAGCTTTTTATTATAAAAATAGTTATGATGAATGTTTTATTCTTATGCATTGTCGCCAGTACCTAATCGTAGTTGGTCCAATATTAACTGCTCCTATACTTGAAGGTGAGTTGAATACAATTATCATGAACAATAAGCTTTCTATTAAGCATAAAACTAACTTTAGTAAATATTATAACTCACTTCCCCTTATTGATCAGAACCGTTATTACTATAGCGGTAAGTTATTGGAGCAACTTATACACCCTACCAATCTAATAACTATTGATGATGACAGTGAGGAGGAAGAGACTTTTATACCTGATGAATATTTTATTAATACGGTTGAAAATAGGCAATCCATGTTTCATCATCCTCCTTATTTTCTTGAGCAAGAACTTGTTAACAAGATTAAAGAAGGGAATATAAAGCAGGCTAAGTCCATACTTAATGAAATTAATCGTTTAAAAAGAGCTAAATTAACGGACAACCCCATTCGCTCTATTAAGAATTCTTTGATCTGCTCGACAACTATCTTTACCAGAGCTATTATAGAAGGGGGTGTAGATCCAGAATCTGCTTTTACTCTTAGCGATACCTTCATTCATAACATTGAGAAAAGCAATGATGTTGCCCATCTCATTCAAATGGAATATAAAATAGTGGAAGATATGATCAGTGCAAAGAATAACATGTCCAGTAATAAATACTCACCACCCATTCAAAGGGCTCTTACCTATATCCATGACCATTTAACCGAGAAAATCACCTTGGATCGAGTAGCTAACTTTATATACGTTCACCCCAATTACTTATCTTCTTTATTCATCAAAGAAGTTGGATCATCTTTTAAGGAATATATCAATAAGAAAAGAATTGAAGAAGCTAAATACTATATTCGTTATACAACAACTCCATTATCTGATGTAGCCACCTTTTTTCACTTTTGTAATCAAAGTTATTTTACACAACAATTTAAAAAATATACCAGTCTAACACCCAATCAATACCGAACAAAATATATGAAGTAATAGATTGATAGCATCAGAGGGTCCTCCCCTTGAAATCGTAGACACTATAGAAAGATAAAAACTCTTTATTTTATAATAATCATTATTATTTAATAAATTATTTTATATAATACTGTTTACAAACTAATAATTGTGTGTTACTATAATATCACAACAGAGATGAATACTTATATAACATTCGATATAAGCTTATTGAATAGAAAAGATGTATTTTAGTCACACTAAAAAAATAGGAGGTATTGTTAAATGGAAAGATTAGTTGGTAAACCAGCTCCATCATTTGAAATGAATGCAGTTACTGGAGACGGTAAGGAGTTTATTAAGGTAAGTCTTGATGATTATAAGGGTAAATGGCTTGTTATGTTTTTTTATCCATTAGACTTCACATTTGTTTGCCCTACTGAAATCACAGGATTTAGTAAAGCATATGATCAATTTAAAGAGTTAGGTGCTGAACTACTAACAGTAAGTACGGATAGCCAATACTCTCATCAAGCATGGATTCAAAATGGTTTAGGCGAGATCAAATTCCCTATGGCTGCAGATATGACAAAAAAAGTATCTGAGCAATATGGTGTTTTAGTAGAAGAAGAAGGTATTTCTTTAAGAGGTCTATTCATTGTAGATCCTGAAGGAACTTTAAAATATTCTGTAGTTCATGACTTAAATGTAGGTCGTAGTGTTGATGAAACAATTCGTGTATTAAAAGCTTTCCAAAGTGGTGGTCTTTGTGCCTTAGGATGGCAAGAAGGCGACAATCACTTATAAGATATATTCATATATCTGAACCCTTCCAAAAAGAGGTGGCATTAGCCACCTCTTTTTACTGTATCATTTAAACTTTGTATATCTCACACAGTTAATTATTCAATTAAGTTTAAAATTTACGCTTTATAAAATTCTTCGATGTAAGCTTCTACATCTTTTCTTGTTCCTTTAAAAGGTCCAGGTGTTTCCATCTTTAATGAAACTAAAGCTGCTGCATATTGGATTGCTTCCGCTGGTGATTTATCAATTCTCTCAGTAATATAAGCTGAGAAACATGTATCACCACGACCTGAACGTCCTGATAGATTTCTTGGTTTAAGAGGTGCTGTATAGAATTCTTTACCGTCATAAACAAGTACTTCAGTATTGTGTGTAATCATAATTTCTTTTGTACCCCATGCGTACATTTGTTTTGCAGCTTCTTTACGGTCTTTAAGACCTGTTAAAACTTCTGCTTCAGCCGCATCTGTTTTAAAGTAAGTGATGTATGGAAGTAATTCTTCTTTTTGCTCCCAATCTTTGAATAACATATCACCATTAATAGCATGTCTTAAGAATCCCTGCACATCAACAGCAATCTTGCCTTTCTTAGAGAGTTCTTTAATTAATTCAACATCATAGTCTCCAGCAATAAGTCCAGCTAAGTGATAAATCTCAGATTCAATTTCAGGCATGTCCGCCATAACATATTGATCTGCTACACCTAATGATGTACATTTTCTCGTTTCTCTATCCTCTGAAAAATACTCATTTTTGATTGAGGTTGTATCTTTAGACTCTACATAATAAACATCTTCTGACTCAGCGTTAAAAGTATTCAATGCTGTTTCTTTGTCTTCTTTAGCTGCCTTTGTAAGAATACCTACCTTTCTTCCACCAGCAACTGCTGCATAGGATGATGCTACTACCGCACCGCCGATTTCTTCCATTTTATCACCCATAAAGATATTGATATCTTTTGAGATGTGACCAATTAAAAAACTATCATACTTCTTCATCATCTAAAAGCCTCCTCATTTTTTACTTTCTCTAGTAAAACTACTTCATTTGTTGTTATGGATTTTACTCCTTTATTTACAAACCTACGCATTAACTCTTCTGTATCTATAGTCCATACATAAGTTTCTATACCCTGATCTTTCATGATCTGAAGCACTTCATCACTCAGTTGGTAATAAGGTATATTTACCCCTTGTAAGTGATTTTGTCTGTGTAACATTATAGTTCGGTTCATCTTCTCTTCAAAAGATAGATCTTCCTCCATTAGGATATCTATATTAAATAACTTCCTTATCTCAGGATAGTTCTCAGTAAGATAAGAGATTTCTTTTTCTTTACAACCTGATAATATGACTTTTTCACAGAGCTCATTGTTCATAATATATGTCGATATTAACTCAATACTCTCCATGGTTTTTATGTCACTGTTGACCTTTTTGCCACTTTTAATAATAAGATCTACTGCTTCTTCATAAGTTACTATATTATATTTCTTTAATTCATTTAGGTTTGATTCTGATATACAGATTCCTCCTATTTCATCATCATGACTTAATACAGCTATATGATCTTTTGTATGACGCACATCAATCTCAACGTATTCTACATTAAGTTGGATAGCTTTTTTAATATTTTCCATGGAGTTAGCCAAGGTTTTTTCACAACCTGAATGGGCAGTTATAATAGGTAAGTCCATTTTTTTCACCTCAAATATTGTCTATTGAAATACAAGTGCATCCATAGGATTATTTAGTATCTACTCATATTGACTCTATATCGGTTATTCACTACTTGGTCATAAGCTTAAAATCCATTGAACGGAGTATCTTGACTAATTGTTGATTATCTACTATCTTATCCTGAACTTCTATACCGCCACACCCTTCATCGCCATCTTCATGGTAATCAGAACCTGATACTTTTAATAACTTCTTAGTATTAGCTATCTGATTAACTTCATCATTCTTTGAATCATGTCTTGGATTACCATTAAAGACTTCTACACCATCTAAAAGATTTACATCCTCTAATTCACAATAACCTCGATAAGGATGTGCTTGATAGATGAGAATACCGTGCTTTTCGGCTAGACTTTTGACTTCTACTAGATCCATTTCCAAGATAGTCTCATTTTCTTTAAGTACTTCTTCTGTCATACCATAAAGAAGAAATTCATTGCCATAGCCACCTTGGAAAAGCCCTAATTCAATTCCTAGAAATACATCAAAATCTATATCCTTTGCTGCTTCTTTGGCTTCCCTATAACCTTCTAGGAATATGTCAACTTTTTGCTGCCATGTGAGATCTTTATCTAAACTATTAAAGTAATCAGGTCTAAAATGATCCGTAATGACTAGTCCTTGGTAGCCTATGTTCTTATAAATTGCAACAATATCTCTAGCTGATTTTTTACCACATCTGCTGACTTCTTGGGTATGGGTGTGTAGCTCGTATTTATACATTTTTTCCTCCATTAAAATAGTATTTTTACATTATGTTTAAAACCTATGAATAACCTTATTCTCACTATAGAATAGCATGGTTATTTCTTATTTCAAAGGTAATTTTGTTAGATGTTTTATGGACTTTTTGCAACTTGATCATAATTATCCTATACATGCCAAGAAGGCTGCCCATAATTTATGGATAGCCTCTTATCTTCATATGTCTTATAGTGGAATATTACCGTGCTTTTTAGCAGGTCTATCCTCACGTTTACTCTTTAAGGTTTCTAAATTTGAAATTATATATTTACGAGTTGCTGCTGGCTGAATAACATCATCAACGAATCCTCTTGAAGCAGCTATGTATGGATTAGCAAAGTTTTCACGGTATTCATTGATCTTTTCAGCTCTAACTTGAGCAGGATCATCTGCCACTCCAATTTCTTTTCTAAATATTATATTGGCTGCACCTTCTGCACCCATAACTGCTATTTCCGCTGATGGCCATGATAATACGACATCAGATCTTAAGTGTTTACTACTCATAGCAATATAAGCTCCACCATAAGCTTTTCTTAATATAACATTAATTTTTGGTACAGATGCTTCTGCATAGGCAAATAATAATTTAGCACCATGACGTATAATACCATTATGTTCTTGTTGTACACCTGGAAAATAGCCTGGTACATCTGTGAATGTAATCACAGGAATATTAAAGCTATCACAAAATCTAATAAATCTAGCAGCTTTATCTGAAGCATTAACATCTAAAGATCCTGCCAATACTTTTGGTTGATTGGCAACAATTCCGACAGTTTGCCCGTTCATTTTTGCAAATCCTACGATGATATTAAGAGCATAGTCTTTATGTACTTCTAGGAATGAACCACGATCCACTACTTCATCAAGCACTTCATGCATATCATAAGCCTTATTAGGTGATTCTGGTACAATCTCTGACAAGCGATCTGAAATACGATTAGGATCATCCATAATAGCTGTTTCCATTGGTTCTTCAATATTATTAGAAGGCAAATAATTTATCAAACGGCGGATTTCTTCAATACACTCCTGCTCTGTTGCATAGTGGAAACCTGCTACACCACTCTTGCTTGCATGAGCTCTAGCACCACCAAGTTCTTCTTTTGATATAACTTCACCTGTTACAGTTTTGATAACTTGTGGTCCAGTGATAAACATTTGACTTGTATTGTCTACCATAAAGATAAAATCTGTTATTGCTGGTGAATAAACTGCACCCCCAGCACATGGTCCCATAATAACTGATATCTGTGGTATAACCCCAGATGCAATTGTATTACGATAGAAAATTTCGCCGAAACCGCTTAGTGCATCAATACCTTCTTGAACCCTTGCTCCACCAGAATCATTGATTCCGATAATAGGAGCTCCCATCTTCAATGCCATATCCATGATGTTACAGATTTTTTTGGCATGCATTTCTCCTAAAGATCCACCCATTACAGTGAAATCTTGTGCATAGACATAGACTAATTTACCCTCAATTTGGCCATAACCTGTTACAACACCATCTCCAGGGGCATTAGCTTTATCTAGACCAAAATCTGTTGAACGATGTTTAATAAAAGCACCTACTTCAACAAATGTACCATCATCTAATAGTAGATTGATTCTTTCCCTTGCAGTTAATTTACCAGATTCATGTTGCTTATCAATTCTTTTCTGACCTCCACCGAGGGCTATGTCAGCTTTTTGTTCTCGAAGTTCCTTGATTTTATCTTGTATACGATCCATTTTAAACACACCCCTATTTCGCCTATTTTTAGTCCTTAATTAGTATCCTTTAACCCTAAGAAAAGCTAATAAATAAGTTTAGGTATTAACCTTTCCTAGAATTAAAGTCAATGACTCTTTATAAATTAAAGTTATGGATTTTAAGTGTATATTTCTTAATTTTTAATTTGTGCGCGCTTTTGGTGAAAGTTGCACTTTAAATTAAAGAAGCTTATAAAATCATTTCAAGGCTAGTGGTAATCCTATAAGCTTCTTAGTACATAGAACTTAACCAAGATATCTTTAGAATATTAAGTTCTATATATTTATATGGCAGAAGAAAACTTAAAATCCATAACTTAAAAACTTATTAACTACTAGGTAATTTCATCATTAAATTTTAAATTCTTTATACATAATATGTAATTCTTTATTTGAATGGAATTTAACACATTATGCTTATGAACCAACTTAAGGTGATTATGAATTTACCTTAATTACATTAATGCTTCAATTTCAGAAATTTTAACTGGTCTACCTTCTTCGATTGATTTCTTAGCAGCAAGACCGATTAAAACAGGCTTTAAGCCATCGATACCTTGAACTGCAGTATCTGTATCGTTTTCGATAGCAGCGAAGAATTGTTTCATTTCTTCAACGAATGAACCCATGTATCTTTCTAAGAAGAAGTATAATGGCTTCTCTGATACAACACCTTCTTCAGTACTAACACTGCAAGTAGTTTCTGTATCATTTTTTGCTTCTACAGCACCTTTTGAACCAAATACTTCAACTCTTTGGTCATAACCATAAGCTGCTCTTCTTGAGTTATCAATAACACCAATAGCACCATTTTCAAACTTTAATGTGATAACAGCTGTATCTACATCACCAGCTTCAGCAATAGCAGGGTTAACTAGACAGTTACCTACTGCATATACTTCTTCTACCTCACTTCCAGCTTGGAAACGAGCCATGTCAAAATCATGAATAGTCATGTCTAAGAAGATACCACCTGATACTTTAACGTATTCTACTGGCGGTGGCTCAGGATCTCTTGAAGTAATTTTAATAACATGAGGCTCACCAATAACGCCATCTTTTGTTACTTTGTTGATTTTAGCAAAGTTATGATCAAATCTTCTATTGAAACCAACTTGGAATTTAACACCAGCTTTTGCAACTGCATCTAAAGTTGATTGAATTCTACCTAGATCATAGTCAATTGGTTTCTCACAGAAAATATGTTTACCTGCATTAGCAGCTTCTGTAGAGATAACGGAGTGTGTATCAGTTGAAGAACATACTAATACTGCATCAATTTCAGGATCGTTTAATATCTCTTTATGATCACTGTATACGTTTTGGATTCCTAAAGAATCAGCCCACTCTTTAACACCGTCTAATCTTACATCAGAAACAGATTTTACAACTGCATTTGGGATATGGTATGTAATGCTCTCAGCATGTACTTTACCAATACGTCCACATCCAATAATACCTACATTAAATTTTTTCATTAAAGTCTCCTCCTCAATCTATCCACTTTAAATTATTTTTTAAAGACCAGTCTTCTCTGCAATGTATTTTCTAGCCATTACTGCATATTCAAATGGGTTTGCAATAGCTGGATCTTGCTCAGCTTCTACAACCATCCATCCTTCGTAGTTAGCTTTTGATAAGATCTCAAAGATAGGTTCAAAGTCAATTAATCCATCGCCAGGAATTGTGAATGCACCCATTTTAACACCTTCTAAGAAGCTTAAGCCTTCTACTTTAACTTGATCTACAATATCTTTACGGATATCTTTTAAATGAACGTGTGCTACACGATCAACATGTTTTCTTAAAACATCGTATGCAGCTTCTACGTTACCTTCTGAATATACTAAGTGACCTGAATCGAATAATAAGTATACGTCATCATTTGTCATTTCCATGAATTTATCAATTTCCTCAGGTGTTTGAATACCTGTACCCATATGATGGTGGAATGAAACTTTCATTCCTTTTTCAGCTGCTAGTTCAGCTAATCTATTCATACCTTTAGTAACTTTCTCCCACTCTTCATCAGTGTATACTGGTTTTTCAGCAAATACTGATTTAGTAGTTCCTTGGATACTGTTACCTTGCTCAGAGCAACCAATCATTTTAGCACCCATGGCATGTAAGAAATCTCTATGCTCAATAAAGTTCTTGTACGTTACTTCTTCTGGCTCTGAAGTAAATAAAGTTGAGAACCATGCATTACAAATTTGAATTCCTCTTAAGTCTAAAGCTTTTTTAAGAACAGCTGGATCTTTAGGGTATTTGTTACCTACTTCACTACCTGTAAAACCTGATAAAGCCATTTCACTCACACATTGTTCGAATGTGTTTTCTCCACCTAACTCTGGTAGATCATCATTTGTCCAAGCAATTGGAGCAATTCCTAATTTAACTTTGTTTTTGTCAAACATGTCTTCTCCTCCTATATCTCTAGGTATTTGTTAATCTATTAACAAAAATTATATTTTTTTTAGCTCATGCTAGAGCTATTGGTTCATAGAACCCCCAAGCTCTAGCAAATGAGCAAGGAAACTAATTCATGAAATTTATTATCGCTTCATCTTATTGCTTAATCTGTATAGCCACAAAGGCTAGTATATATAAAATTATTTTCTTGATTCTCGGACATTAATTCCTTATCGAAGCTATTTTAGTATTGTCTAGCGTTCTTTCTTTCAACTTTTTGAGCATCTGCCGCAGCAACAACACTTTCTTTAGATGATACTTCAGCTATTCCAACTCTCCACCAAGCCTCATATCCTTCTGTCATTGTCTTAGGTAATACTTTTACATCGATTAAAGTTGAAACTGTTTGCTTTTTAGCATCAGCAATTGCAGCAATAAGTTCATCTTCATTTGTAACTTTATAAGTTTTACAACCATAACCTTCAGCACTCTTTGCGAAATCCATTTGAACCAAGTTACCGTTAAGGCCTGATTCTGTACGACTTCTCATCTCAGTACCGAATGATCCCATGCCGTTACCCATTTGAAGATTATTGATACAGCCAAATGCCATATTATCGAATAATACTACATTGATCTTTTTGCCTTCTTGAATAGATGTAACAAGTTCTGAATGAAGCATCATATAAGAACCATCACCTACCATTGCATAAACTTCTTTATCAGGTTCAGCAAGTTTTACACCTAATGCGGCATTAACTTCATATCCCATACAGGAATAACCATATTCCATGTGGTAAGTATTTGGCTTCTTAGGACACCAAACTCGTTGTAAATCGCCTGGTAAAGAACCTGACGCACCTACGATAATACCATCTTCTGGTAAGTTCTCATCTAGGATACCAAGAGCTCTTGTTTGTGTTAAGCTTGTTCCTGTTAATTTAGCTACTTCTTCTAGAACATGGTCTAAGTGACCAGCTACTTCTGGAACAAAACCTTCACCTGTATATTCAATGTGGAATAAACGATGTAACTCATTATTCCATTTGTCTTTAGCATCTTTTATTTCATCAGTGTAACCTGATTGATAGCCTTCTAAAGCATCACTTAACATATCCAATGTTGCTTTAGCATCAGCAACAACTTTTGTTGCATCTAACTTCATAGCATCAAAATCTGCCACATTTATATTTAAAAACTTCACTTCTGGGTTTGCAAAAATCCACTTAGACGCTGTTGTAAAATCTGTGAATCTCGTTCCAACACCAATAACTAAATCTGCTTCTTTTGCAATAAGGTTAGCTGCTAAACAACCAGTAGTGCCAACACCACCCATATTCATTGGATGAGCGTATGGAATTGCTGATTTTCCTGCTTGAGTTTCACCAAAAGGAATGTTGAATTTCTCTGCAAAAGCTCTTAAACTATCTGCAGCTTCTGAATATCTTACGCCACCACCGCAAATAAGCATTGGCTTCTTCTTAGATTTAATTAACTCTACAGCATCTTTTAGCATAGCTTCTGTTGGTACATTTCTTTCAATTCTATGAACTCTTTTCTCAAAGAAATACTCAGGATAATCATAGGCTTCCCCTTGAACATCTTGAGGTAACGCTATTGTAACAGCACCTGTATCAGCAGGATTTGTGAGTACGCGCATAGCGTTAATCATAGCAGTCATTAATTGCTCAGGACGACTTACTCTATCCCAGTACTTGCTAACAGCTCTAAAAGCATCGTTAGTAGTAAGGGTTAAGTCGTGGAACTGTTCAATTTGCTGAAGAACAGGATCAGGTTGTCTTGTTGCAAATGTATCGCCAGGTAAGAATAGAACTGGAATTCTATTAGCTGAAGCTGTTGCAGCTGCTGTAACCATGTTAGCTGCGCCTGGTCCTACAGATGATGTGCAAGCATAGATCTTTTTACGATGATGTTGCTTAGCAAAACCCATAGCAGCATGAGCCATACCTTGCTCATTTCTTCCTTGGTGGACAATTAAGTGTCCTGGGTCTTCTTCTAAAGCTTGACCTAAACCAACAACATTACCATGTCCAAAGATGGTAAAAACCCCATGAACAAATTTTTCTTGCTTACCATCAAATTCAACATATTGGGCATTTAAAAATTTAACAAGCGCCTGAGCTGTTGTCATTCTTAAGGTTTTCATGCTTTATTACCCTCCTTTTGATTTATACAATTACCTAAAACGGTTATTAGATTCTCATGTTCTACTTATTTGGCCATATTACAGCATCTTTATCGAGTAACCATTTATGCTCATCAACAAAAATACGGTCATTGAAACGTGCATCTTTTAAATGTGGAATAAGCCATAAATAATACATTGCATAACCTGGTGCTGCTGTTTGTGAATGTGTATTACCACCTTCAATTAAAGCTGTATCATTATGTCTTACTTTGAATACTTCATCACCATGTTCGCTATAGCCGAATCCCATTTCTGGTGTAAAGCGATAATAATAAATTTCTGGTTGTGGGTGATGATGTGGTGGGTAACTGGACCATTTACCTGGATGGTTAATTACCTCCCCAATAACTAAATTAGAGTACGGAGCAATGCTGTCATCAATTACTGTACGAACGGTTCTAGTTGCTGTCTCCCCTAGAGTTCCAGCACCAAACTGCTCACTTCTAAGTTCTTTATTCGTATATAATTTACTCACGAAGGCATTATCATTATAAACAGCTTGATAAGCTACTTCAGCTTCACTAAGACCTTCGATAGTTACTTTCACATCTCTTGGTACATGTAAGCACCATGGGTTTTCATCAAAGCATGAATTTCTTTCGATAACTTCCTCTTTGTCTTCCCATTTTAATGTTACTTTACCTTGGATTAATAAGAATGTTCTTTCTTTGTCTGCTTCATTTTCATAAACCATACCATCCTTGAAGCGAATGATTCCAAAGTCCATTAACATACTAGAGTTCTTACCATTAATTTCTGAGATACTGTTATAACCATATTCAAATGGTTGTGTTTGTTTTACGATCATAATCGATTAATTCCTCCTCGTTAATTACCTCATTGGTTCTTTAGGAGTGAGCTTCTTTAGTGTGTGGTAGGAAAGGGAACTAAAGAAGCTCTTTTGCTTTGACATGCTAGCACACGAGAGGTACTAGATGTCGGGGTCAACTATTAAATCTATTGATACGCCAAACTTTTGCTATAATAGTTTATTTATAACCAAGAATGGCATATTTATTAAGGATAACTTTTTTTACTTCTTTCATTGGTTCTTTAAAGAATTTTAATCTATCAAATTCATCTGGATTATTATTTATCTCATCTCGCATTGTATGACCAAAAACCATACGTAATGCAGTACCGATGTTAACTTTACCCACGTTTGTCTTAGCAATTTTGGCTAAGTCTTCATCTTTTAATCCTGTAGAACCATGTATAACAAGAGGTACAGATGTTAACTCTTCAATTTCAGCTAAACGATCATATTGTACTTCTGCATTCTGAACTTGCATACGATGTAATGTACCAACTGCTACTGCTAATGCATCAACACCAGTTGTCTCAGCAAATTCTTTTGCTTCACTTGGTTCAGTGTATACTGCTTTTGCCTTAATATTTGGATCACTGTAACCGACGGAACCAATTTCAGCTTCTACAGATACATCATGCTTCTTAGCCATCTCTACGGCTTTAACTGTATTAGCCATATTCTCTTCAAAAGGAAGTTGAGATCCATCATACATAACAGATGTATAACCACCCTCAATAGCTTCTTCAATAATCTCAAGGTTCTTAGCATGATCTAAGTGAATACATACTGGAACCTTAGCATCTTTTCCCATTGCACTAAATAGTGCTGCATAATATTTAACATTCATATGCTCAACTGCATCTTTGTTCGTCATAAGAATAACAGGTGCATTAATTTCCTCAGCTGCTTCAATAACCATTTTTGCATCTTCATAGCCAAATACATTAAAACCTGGTACTGCTTTATCACTTTTAGCAGCTAAACTTAACATCTCTTTCATATTTACTAACATGTTCTTTCCCCCAGTTGTAATATTGAAATTAATAATTTGACGTTTTTACGATTAGTCATTCATGACATCGCCAAATAATTCTTCATCAGAAGGAATAACAGGTTCTATAGGAGTGGATACCCAAGTTACATTAATGAAATGCTTGTATGTGATATTCTCAGAAGAAATATTACCACCCCAAGTACCGCAACCTAAAGTTAATGTAAATGGCATACCATTATCCCAGTTACCACTATTAGCATAACATTGTGGTTGACGAACCATAACGCGACTAACCTTGATTCTATTTCCTACTTCGATTACACGATCTTCATTAGTTGTGTGGATACCACATGAATGACCAGCACCTTGATAACCAGTGATCTCATTTACTTTATCTACAGCTTCTCCGAAGTCTTTAACTTTATGAATAGCAACTACAACAGACATTTTCTCACCTGAATAAGGATGATCTGGACCTACGCCATCTTCTTCAACCATAATGAACTTCTCACCAAGTGATAATTCAATGCCTGCTAATTCAGCAATCCTACCTGCAGGTTGTGCAACGATATGTCTTGATAAATGACCATCTTCCCACATAGCAGCTGTTAATTTAACTTTTTCTTCAGCATTAACTAAGTAACCGCCTTCTGCTTCTAAGTTCTTGATTAATTCATCATAAACTTCTTCAACAACTACTAATGAGTTTTCTGCTGAACAGCTAGTTGCATAGTCAAATGTTTTACTTAACATGATTTTGTGAGCAGCATCTTTGATATCAGCTGTTTCATCAACAATAACTACAGCATTACCTGCACCTACACCGTAGGCTGGTGTTCCTGAAGAATAAGCTGCTTTTACCATACCTGAGCCACCTGTTGCAACAACAAGGTCACATTGACTCATTAATTCATTGCTTAAATCTAATGAAGGTTCATCGATTGTTACGATTAAATCTTCTGGAGCATCGTATTTTTTAAGTGTATTTCTCATAATCTCAACGATTAAGGAATTTGTTTTCTTTGTTCTTGGATGTGGTGCAAAAACAATAGCGTTTCTACCTTTTAAAGCGTTCATAGCTTTAATAACAGGTGTTGCTTCTGGGTTTGTACATGGAACTAATGCACCGATAACACCAACTGGTTTTGCTACTTTAATAAGACCTTTTGCTTCATCTCTTTCAATTACACCTACAGTTTTAGCATCTTTCATATCTCTTAAAGCACCACGAACTTTTTTCATAAGCTTCGCATATTTGCCATCATAGTTACCTAAACGAGATTCTTCAATTGCTAATGTAGCAATTTTCTTAGCATTTTCTTCTTTAACTATTTCCCAAGCTACTGCTTTTACTAATGTATCTACTCTTTCTTGGCTATAGCCTTCTGCTACTTCTTGAGCTTTTCTAGCTCTCGCCATTAAATCTGCTACTTGTTGTTTTGCATCCATTTAAGTTACCTCCCTTAAAGTTTAACGTTTTCTTATTTTCACTGATTTTTTATATTTTTTAACGATCTAGTTATACATTTCAATTAAAATAGTGGATCAGTAATTTATGTTTAGCGTTTTCTCTTATATCAAATGCTTCTGGTTACCCCCAAAAAGTATTGATAAAAGTTTAACGTTTTCTCTAGTTTAAAAAAATTTATCCCTCGTAATCTACGATGAATTGCTCAATTTGCTCGATAGATGGCATTGCATCTGAACAACTATGACTGGATACAACGATAGCTGCTGAAGCTGCTCCAATTTCCATTGATTTTGCTGGGCTATATCCTTGAAGTAAACCGTAAATGAATCCACCTGCATAAGAGTCGCCAGCACCAAAAGTCTTAACTGGTGTTACAGGGAATACCGCACCTTCAACTTTATCGCCTTCTTTTGTATAAGCAAATGATCCATCTTTACCATGCTTGATAACTACTAATTTAGCGTTGTAATCAAACCATTTCTTAGCCGTAACGGCATCATCCTTGTTACCTGGGTTTGAAATCATTTCTAGCATATCAAACTCTTCTCTTGTACCGATGATCACATCACATTTTTCTGCTGCTAAACTATAGTAAATGGCAGTTTCTTCTACTGATTTCCAAGTATATGGACGGTAGTCAATATCAAAGAATACTACTGTATTATGCTTTCTAGCTAATTCTAATGCTGCAAAAACTGCTTCTCTTGATGGACTTGCTGCTAATGCTGTACCAGAAATAAGTAATACTTTCGCGTTTTTGATGTACTCTTCTTTTACATCGCCTACTTCTACTCTTAAATCAACTGCATCTGAACGATACATAAGGATACTACAATCTGTTGGAGATTTAATTTCTGTAAATGCAAGACCTGTTTTAGCTCCTGAGTTATCAACAACAATACTTGATGTGTCAATATCATTTTCTACTAAGTAATTAGTGATGAAGCGACCAAACTGATCATCTGCTACACGACCGATGAATCCACTCTTCATACCTAATCTTGACATAGCCACTGTTATGTTGGCTGGTGATCCTCCAAGATATTTTGTAAAAGTAAGTGTCTCTTCCATTGGGCGATGAATTTCATTGGCATTCAAGTCTACACCTAGACGTCCAATAGCAACAAAGTCTAACTCCCTATTCTCTGGAAATTTCAAGTTATTCATTTTGTACCTCCTTAAATTTTCCTAACGGACTCCCTTATTTTAAGCTTTGGTTCAAACTTAATAGGACTGTTTGGAATCTTGTTGTTTTCTATTTTTTCTATTAACATTCTAGCAGCTTCACATCCCATATCATAAGCAGGCTGTTCAACTGTTGTAATCTTTGGCGTTGTAATTTTTGTTACATATACGTTATCGTAGCCAGTAACTGAAACATCTAAAGGTACTTGAATCCCCTTATGTCGAAGTTTCTGCAAGGCACCTACAGCCATTAAATCATTGAAGCATGCTATGGCAGTGAATTTAGCTTTGGATCTTAAAAGTTCCTTCGTTAAATCGTAACCATTGCTGCGTGTAGGTTGACCATATTTGATAAGATGTTCTTCCACCTCAATGCCATGGTGCATTAAAGCTTCTCTATAACCCTTTAAACGTTTGGCAGCAGTATAACTGTCCTTAGGACCCGAAATATAAGCTATGTGTTTGTGTGCCATTTCAACCAAGTAACTAATTAGCTTCTCCATACCCACTTCGCCATCAGTATAAACCCGCATGATATCTTTGCGATCAGCATCGTTTTCTACTAGTACAAAAGGAACATTCGTAGTTGCTAATTGCTTCATGGTTGTTTCATTAATACTATAGGAACTGTTGTAGATGATACCAGCCACATAGTGCTCCTTTAAAATACGTATATAATTATTCTCTTTTTCAAGTTGATTATTTGTACCACACAAAATAATGTTATATCCGTATTCATTAGCTGTATCCTCTACCCCCTTTGCAATCTCAGGATAATAAGGGTTTGTGATGTCAGGAATAATAAGTCCAAGGATATTCGTCTTTTTAGTTACTAATCCTTTGGCAACAGCATTGGGTACATAATTGTATTCTTCTACAATATCTAATATTTTTTTTCTTGTTTCTTCGCCAACACCTTTACTCTTATTATTCAAAACTCTTGATACAGTAGTAATAGATACATTTGCTTTTTGTGCAATATCTTTTATAGTAACTGCCATAAAATCTTCCTCATCCATCAAATAGGTTTAACGTTTTCCTAATCTAATTCTACTTAATTTTATTAGCTCTGTCAATAGCAATTACAAGAATCTTATAAGATATTTTTTTCGCTAAAGTTCGTTAAAATTTAAACTATTCTTCTTTATTCTATGGAATGATTGCTGAAACAAAATTTTTCCATACACCTCGATAATATATGATACTCTAATCACTCATTCAAATACAATATATTATAGACGTGCATTCAACATTCGTACCTCTTAAAACCTATCATCCGATAGCTTTAACAGACTTCCTTATCATAAGCTGATGTTGGAATTCTTGCTTATAAATATCCTTATTCTGACCTTCAAGTTTTTGAATCAATTGATAGGCCGCTCTTCTCCCCATATCATAAATAGGCTGACTCACTGTTGTTAAGGGGGGGTCAATAAAATCAGCAAATTCGATATTATCAAATCCAGTAACGGATATATCCTCAGGAACTTTTAGACCATTCTCCTTCAATTTTTGTAATACACCTAATGCCATCACATCATTAAAACAAATTATGGCAGTAACTTTCGCCTTTTCTAATATGCAACCACAAAGTTCATATCCTGTCTTCAATCTGAAGTCACCAGTAAAGATCAATTCTGCATTGACATCTACTCCTACATCATTCATAGCCCTTTTAAAACCAATTAGTCTTTGAGAAGATGAATAGCTGTCTTCATATCCAGTCACTGCGGCTATTTTCTTATGCCCCTTTGATAGTACAAAACGTGTAAGATCGTACATGGCTTTAGCATTATCAATTTTGATAACACTAGCTCCTTCATGAGTCTCAATATCATGATCAATTAAAATATAAGGAATGGATTGCCCTATAAAATCTTGTAATCCACTTAGATCTGTGCTTTTAAAATTATTATAAATAAGCCCTGCTACATAATTCTCACTAAGTATTCTTAAATAAGCATTTTCCTTCTCTTTTTCATTATTACTATCACAAAGTATTGTATTATAACCATACTTACTGGCTTCTTCCTCAACTCCCTTGGCCATCATTGAATTAAATGGATTTGATACATCAGGGAGTATTAAACCTATTGTCCTTGCTCTTTTAGTCGCTAAGGTTCTCGCCACAGCATTTGGCTTGTAATTAGTTGCTTCTATAACTTTCAATACTTTTTCCCTTGTATGTTGACCAACACCTTTGGGATCATTATTTAATACCCTAGAAACTGTTGCTACAGATACATTACATTGCTTTGCAATATCTCTAATAGTCATTTTACCACCTCAACTGCAGTGTATACCATCAACTTAATAGCCACAAAGTAAAAGTAAAGGAAATCGTGAGCGAGGAGACTTTTGATAGATGATGGATTGCTCTAATACGATTTCCCTTATAAGCTTTACAAGTATTACATTCTAATTAATTCATTTGTTTCAAATGCTTCCTTGCATCTATATGCAATTTCAGTTGTCTTTGTACCATCATAAACTGTAACTTCTGGTTTTCTATTATTAACGATACAATCAATAAATTCTAATACTTCTTCAACGTATGCATCTTCAAATCTTTCTAAGAAATCTTGTGAACATTCTTTTCTAACACCATGCTCATCAAGAATTTCAACTAGATTCTTTTGAGGTACACTTGCGATACGAAGAGTACCTTTAGTTCCAATGATCTCAGTTTCAACATTGTAGCCATGAGGAGCTGTACGGCCTGCTAATAAGAATACCATTGTTTCATTCTTAAAGTGCATTAATGCTGATACATTATCACCATCTTTGTGCTCTCCAAACTCTGGATGAGCATAACATCCACCAATAGCAAAGATGGATTTTGGCTCTGACTCAAGCATCCAACATGCTAAATCGATATCATGTACTGCCATGTCGATAAACTGACCACCACTATGACCACAATAAGCTATTGCACCATCGATGCAGCTTTCTGGATCTTGGCTATAACCTCTGAATAATACAGGTTTACCAATTTCACCATTCTTAATTTTTTCTCTTGCATATGCATAAGAAGGGTCATATCTTCTCATGAAACCAAGCATGAACACAAGTTCTGGATGTCTTTCAACTGCTTCTTCTGCAATTTTACACTCTTCAACATTTGTACCTAATGGTTTTTCAGAGAATACATGTAAGCCAGCATCTAAGGCCTTAGCAATTTGAGTCGTATGCAATGCAGAAGGTGATGTTATTACAATCGCCTCAAGTTCTTCATTTTTTATCATTTCATCAAAATCTGTATATCCAAAAGGAATATTCCACGCGTTTACAGTTTCGTTTAATTTCTCTTGGTTCATATCACATAATGCTATTAATTCAGCGTTTGGTATCTTAAATGCTAGATTTTCAGCATGTCGATATCCCAATCTCCCTAAGCCTACAGCACCTACTTTGATCTTTTTCATATGGAGTTCCTCCTTATTTCTGAATTATTATTATTTTATGTTATTTATTTAACAATATTTTTATTTAAAAAAATTTTCTTTTTCATTTTTCTATATTTTTATATACATTTATAAAATCCTAGGGGGAAAGGGTTAAGGGTACTTTCCCCCTAGAAGATTAATGCTTTTTGTTATTTTTACGCATATCAATTACTACAGCACCTACTATAATCGCACCTTTAATAATCTGTTGCCAGTATGCGGATACACCAAGTAAATTAAGACCATTGTTTAGTACACCAAGGATTAATGCACCGACTACACAACCCCATATTGTACCAATGCCGCCTGAGTGACTAGTTCCACCGATTGTTGTAGCTGCGATTGCATCTAACTCATAGCTAACACCCATACCTGGTTGACCTGTATCAATACGAGCTGACATAAGTAATCCAGCTAAACCAGCTAATAATCCTGCGTAAGCATAGATTGCTATTAAGTTTTTCTTAACATTAATACCGGATACTTCTGCGGCATGAACATTACCACCAATGGCGTATATGTTCTTACCAAAACGAGTTTGAGTAAGCATCACCCATGTGATTACTATCATAATGATATAAATAATAACTGGTACTGGTATTCCTTTAAAACTACCCATTTCTAATACATAACCTTGGCCAAACCATTTATAGCTATCTGTTAATGAACTCACTGGTCGTCCATCTGAATAAAGAAGTGCTAAACCTCTTGCAGATACCATCATACCTAAAGTTGCAATAAATGGTGGTATACCTGTTTTGGCAATAAAAGTACCGTTAATCGTACCACAAAGTGCACCAACTAGAAGAGCTGTTAACACTGGGATGATCACTGGTAATTCTGGTATATTGGGATACATTTTTGCTGCCCAATCAGCTGTTTGACCGAAACTGGCAGCTATTACAGCTGCTAATGCTAAAACTGAGCCTGATGAAAGGTCAATACCCTTTGATATTATGACAAGTGTTACCCCTAATGAGATAATACCAATTACTGAAATTTGTCTTACCACGTTCATTAAGTTTCGATAACTTAAGAAGGATGGCGATAATATACTCATTAATATAACCATGAAAATAAATACTAAAACGATTCCGTATTTACTTAACAGTCTTTTATATTCGCTATTTTTATTTGAATTTGTTGTCGCAACCTGTGCCATGTTTAAACCTCCTTTATGAAACCTTATTCATACTATTTGTGGCATACTTCATAACGACTTCTTGATTAGCTTCAGTACGATCAATGATACCCGTTACTCTACCTTCGTGCATAACGACAACTCTATCGCTCATACCTAGTACTTCTGGCAATTCTGAACTAATCATTATAATGGTTCTACCCTCATTTGCTAAGCTGGTAATTAGACTATGGATCTCTGACTTCGCTCCTACATCAATACCTCTTGTAGGCTCATCAAGGATGAGAATTTCTGGATTTGTTAAAAGCCATCTAGCAACGAGTACCTTTTGTTGATTACCACCACTTAGATTTTGAATGGCTTGTTCTAAGCTTGGCGTCTTAACACGTATTGCTTTTTTATACTCTTCACAATCTTCTTTGATTTTTTTATGGTTCAAAAACCCAAATTTATTAACATAATTTTTCATATTAGCGATGCTAGTATTGTCTTTAACAGATAGCATTGGGAATACCCCAGTATGTCTTCTATCTTCAGTTAAGAGTGCTATTTTGTGTGCAATAGCATCTTCTGGTGAATCTATTTGTACTTCCTTGTCATCAATATAAATACTTCCTGATGTTTTCTTACGCATTCCAAATATGGTTTCAATAACTTCCGTACGTCCAGCACCAACTAAGCCAGCTATACCTAGAATCTCACCTTTTCTTACATTAAAACTGACGTCATTGAATACCCCTTCAACTGTGAGATTATCCACTCTGATTTTCTCTTCACCAATTTCACAATCAATTTTGGGGAACATTTCATTCAATTCACGGCCAACCATCAATGAGATTAATTTATTGGTATCTAAATCTTCAGCTAAATGCGTAGAAATATATTGTCCATCCCTAAGTATCGTTATATCATCAGATATCTGGAAGATTTCGTCCATTTTATGAGAAATATAAATAATTGCTGTTCCGTTTTGTCTTAATCTTTTGATTATTCTGAACAAGTGATCTACTTCGCGATCTGTAAGGGCGGATGTTGGTTCATCCATAATAACAACTTCTGAATTATAGGATACTGCTTTTGCGATTTCTATCATTTGCATTTTTGCGACTGTTAAATTAACCATCTTTTCTTTTGGGTCAAGTTCTAATTCCAAATCTTCAAGTAACTCTTTTGTCATATCATACATTTTCTTGTGATCAACCAGGAATCCACCCATTTTAGGTTCTCTACCCAGCCAAATGTTTTCCATAACACTACGGTGTAAAATAGGGCTTAACTCTTGATGAATCATAGATATACCCATGTTAAGGGCTGTATTTGTATCTGGCATAGTAACAACTTCGCCTTTATAAATAATTTGCCCCTCTGTTGGTGGGTGAATACCTATTAGACATTTCATTAAGGTTGATTTTCCAGCTCCGTTTTCACCCATTAAAGCGTGGACTTTACCGGGACGTAACTGTAATTGTACTTTATCTAAAGCTTTGACTCCTGGAAATACTTTTGAAATATTCTGCATCTCCAAAATGTATTCACTCATTGTTTCACCTCCAGGTTTAATCTTCTCTTTGAATGTGGGGTGAAAAATCACCCCACTATAAATTTATACTATCCTATTTAAAATCACTTAAGTTCTCAGGAGTAACTAATTGGAATGGAATCCATACTTCTTGATCTACAGTTTCTCCTTGAGCAGTTTTGTAAGCTGTTTCAATAGCACCTGCACCTTGACCACTTGCATCTTGGAATACAGTTGCTGATAAATCACCAGCTTCAAGAGCCGCTAATCCATCAGGTGTAGCATCTACACCAATAACCATAACATCTTCTCTACCAGCATCTTTTAATGCCTGAATAGCTCCTAATGCCATATCATCATTATTACTTGCAATAGCTTTGATTTCTTCACCAAAACGGTTTAACCAGTCTTCTGTAACTGTCATACCTTCTGCTCTTTGCCAGTTACCAGTTTGTTTGTCAACGATATTGATTCCATCATAGCCAGCAGCAATTTCTTCAACACCTTCAGTTCTCTTAAGAGCACCCTCGTTATCAAGTTTACCCATTAAAATCGCTATGTCGCCTTCTCCGCCAAGTTGCTCAGCTAAGAATTCCATTTGAAGTTGACCTGCAACGATTTCTTCAGAACCTACATAGTAAATACCATCAGGTAAGTTACCAGGATTTCTATTTACATATACCATAGGTACATTTTCTTCAACAGCTAATTCTGTCATTGGCTCAGTTGCACTTGTATCAACTGGTACGATAACAATAGCATCCATACCTTGTACGATAAAGTTTTCAACTTGATCCATTTGTTTTGCCATATCTTCTTTAGCATCTACATACTCAACTCTAACTTCTGCACCGAGTTCTTTTGCATATGCATCCATACCATCTTTCATGTACATTAAGAATGTATCATCAAAGTTTGCGATTGATACTCCAATATCAATTACACCGTCATCTGCTTCTGTACAACCTGTAAAAGCACCTACAACTAATACTAACGCTAACATAATCGCCATTAATCTTCTCATGAAAATAAACCTCCCTCAATTAATAAAAACTAAATACCTTAACTTAAGCAAGCTCCTTAATACTTCTAATCTTTTGTAGTGAAACACCCTTTAAAACATTTTCTAATACTAATGTAGAAAGAATAATTCCTTTTGAAGGATTAGATATCCTACATTAAAAAAATCTTAATTGATGGATAAAAGAAACGTAACCGGTTACTCTCGTTTTCTTATAATCTTATTATGGAGGAGTATCATCTTTTTTTTAAGGTATAAAATTTTTGTATTAGGACAAATTTTTTAGCTTCTTATATTTGGATGGACTTTCTCCAACCTTTTCCTTGAACAGTTTGGCAAAATACTTTTTGTTTGGAATGCCTACTAAATCAGCTATTTCATTAATACGTTTATCTGTTGTATCAATCAAATATTTAGCTCGATGAATTCTTATTCCCTTTAAATATTCTGTGAAGCTTTCTCCCATTTCTTGTTTAAAGAGATGACTGACATAGGTCATATTCATATCAACATACTCAGAAGCAGACAAGAGGGATATATCATCCATGTAGTGTCGAGTCATATATTTGACAATTTGTTTCACTGTTTCGTTGGAACTTTCAATGTTATTTTTGAGACTGTCAAAAATCTTATCATGTATGGTTAATACCGTTTTTTCAATTTCATCAAATGTTTCCATACTGCGAATAGTGTCGTAGTAGTTATCTTGAATCTGTACAAACTGCTCCATGGCAATCTTATTTCGTTTACAAACTTTTTCTAGAGATAAATAAATTTCTGAGAAGTAAGTATATACTTTATCTGGATCTATATAATTTTTTCTAATATACTGAAAGTCTTCTTTCAATAATTGATCTAACTCATTTTTTTGGTTGTTTTTAATATACTCTTGCATTTGAATATCTTTCTGTTTATCAAAATTCAATTGGTAATTCTTAATCGGCTTTGTTTGACTGAAGTAATAAATCCTATTATTGCCTTCATAAAATTTTATCTTCAAAGCATTTTTTAATTGTTTGTAGACTGCTTGAGCATCTTTTAAGCTGCAGGATTGATCAAAAATCATAATCGTTGTGCAAATATCCAAGTATTTTGATAAGCTATCTTTTACACGCTTAACTAACCCATAGACCGTCTCTCTTAATTTACTCTCACTTACCCATTCTTCAATATTCAAAATGACATAAAAACGCTGCTTTAAATTAATTAATTCA
Organism: Vallitalea okinawensis; assembly: GCF_002964605.1. Lineage (NCBI taxonomy): Bacteria > Bacillati > Bacillota > Clostridia > Lachnospirales > Vallitaleaceae > Vallitalea > Vallitalea okinawensis. Next base: position 53,237 of record NZ_PQDH01000013.1, on the reverse strand, counting down.
CCATTCATGGATTCACTGAGAATTTCTTCAATGATGTTTCGGATAGTGAAGTTAAACAATTCATAATCTTTCTGAGAACCAATTTTGGTTACTTGCTTCGTATAACGATCAATTTCTATTGCTATAATCATGTTGTTTGTCTCACTAATGTTTAATTTCAGTTTTTCTATATTTACCTGAATATCTTCTTCAAGTATATTAACACCTAAAAGAAGATTCTTAAGGTATTCTTGCTTCATGATGTGTAAGCCTTTATTTGCCCATCTCTTCATGGTACTGTATTCTATTTTATTCTGCTTCTCTTGGACTAAATCTCTTTTAATAATATGGATAACATCTTTTAACTTATCTTTGTTGACATTGTTCTTAAGAAGATAATCAGTAGCCCCTAGCTTTAAAGCCTCTTTAACATACTTAAAATCATCGTGACAGCTAATTACAATAATTTTACCTTTATAGCCCCTGGCATTTATCTCCTTAATCACTTCAACGCCATTCATCTTTGGCATTTCAATATCTAGAATAATGAGATCTGGTTTCAGCTCTGCTACCTTATTAACGGCTTCTTCTCCATCGATAGCTTCTCCAACAATTTCAAATCCTTCTTCATTCCAATCTATAATTTGCTTAAATAACATTCTTACTGGAAAATCATCATCTACGATAAGTACCTTTATCATTACTTACTTCCCCCCTTTTAACCGTTGATGGCAAAGTAATAATTGCTTCTGTTCCTCCACCTTCATGTGCTTGATAAGCCAAGCCATACTCATCCCCATAATAAAGCTTGATGCGTTCGTCCACGTTATAGACACCAATACCACTTAAGTTCTTTGACTTGTCTTCTTCATTATTTTGTATAGCATGAATTTCTTCTTCGGATATACCTCTCCCATTATCAATGACCTTTATTACTAAATTATTTCCATCCTTAGATGCTTTAATGTAAATTTCTCCTTCATTACTTCTTAAATCTAACCCATGTTGGATGCTGTTTTCTACCAAAGGCTGAATAATGAGTTTTGGCACATCTAAGGGATAAGCCTCTGGTTCAATATCATAAATCACCTTAAAAGCATCATTATATCTAAAACGAATAATATCAACATAATCTTCTACCTGGGATAATTCTTGTTCTAGTCGAATAAATACATTCTTATTTCCAGCAGTTGCACGCAATAAGTCAATTAATGATTCTAACATTTGGCTGACGGCATTGTCCTCATGAAGTATGGCTACACAGCGTATAGAGTTCAATGTATTATACAGAAAGTGAGGTGTTATTTGAGACTGTAGCGCTTTTAACTCTGCTTCTTTTTTCTGATACTTTGTTCGGAATACCTCATTGAACAGGTAATTAACTTTAGCGATCATGTCATTAAAACCGTTGATCAATATCCCCATCTCATCTTCTCGATCATGTTCAAGGTAAATATCAAAATCACCTTCACCAACTTTTAACATCTGATCCTTTAGTTGCGCTATAGGCGTGTAAAGATCTGCAGTATAAAAATACCATAAGGCTACAATAAGAATGACGGATATGCCAATACTGTATAGAGCGATATAATTAATTTTTTTAACATCTTGGATGATTTCAGCCTCAGGTATATAGTAAATTAGCTTATATTTTGTTACTTTACTAACGGAATATACCTTTAATATGGATTCCTCTTTTACTTCTTCTAAAGAATACCCCTTAGATGTGGTAATAAAATCGATATCATTTTCTTTGGAAAGTATGTCCCCAATATCTTCTTGCCTCTTTGAACTAACAATAACTTTATCAGAATTGATCATGAGAACATCACCATTATTTAAACGAATCATATCGTTTAGTAGATCATAATAAAGGGTTCTTTCATCTACATTAACTTGAATATATCCTAGAAGTTCTCCCCCCTCGCTATCATACAGCGCTTTTTCAATAGTGAAATAGTTTTTATTGGATAAATAATCAAATCGTTCAATGACATTAATAAGATAACTGCCATTTTTCTTGTCATAACGCTTGTCAATATTTTGTATATTTTCAACTTTCACTATTTGTTTATTTTCATCCGAGGTAATAACATCATTATTGGCATTATCAAAAAAATAAATAGAATCAATGTAAGCATGATTCCGTAGATAATCTCTTAAATAGTTAGATATACCCATAGAATCATCTTCTTTAATCATACTGCGTAACTGCTTATCGAAAGCCATCTCAACAGTATCATAATATAAACTCATAAAAATGTCGTCAATCTCTTCTGCATAGCTGTCTAAATTGAGTAAAATAGCCTCAGCTGTGTTTTCATGTATTATTCTGCCTGATATATTATAGAGAACTGTAGTTACGATAATGATTGGGACAATACTCAAAATAATACATCCAAGAATAAGCTTTGTTCGTATAGACTTTATATGAAACATAATATCCCTCTTCTTTAATAGCTTATTTTTTATCTCAACACTTTTAATAGATACTCTTACGTTTTAGTGTTTTTCTATTTTCTTTAATCGATAAATTTTTGGTGATAATCCCTTTTGCTTCTTAAAGGTCTTTGAAAAGATAAATTGATCTTGATAACCTACCGATCTAGCAACTTCTGCTATAGTTAATTCCTGATTGTTCAATAACTCTACTGCTTTATTTATTCTAAAGTTAATAATATATTGTTGAGGTGATAGGTTCAACTCTTCTTTGAATATGGTATATAAGTAACTTCGATTAAGATTGAGATGATTTGAAAGATCTTCAACCGTTAAGTCATGCCAGTAATTAGCTTGTACATATTTAAAAGACTGCTGTAAATATTTATCTTTGTTCGATAATTTATCAACTTTTAGGTGGTGGCAATTATTATCAGCTAACATTGATAAATACATGTATAGATGAGCCATTAATTCAAAATCATTATCTCTTAATTGTATACCTAGTCTTGTCATCTTTCTGATAGTTGTAGTTAATACCTCATCATCTAAGTCATATGTAAATATCGGATTTTTCTCAGATAAATTAGCTAATTTTAAATATTCTTTTGCACGCTTTCCATTGAATCCAACCCAAATATAATGCCATGGATCTTTTCTATCAGCTTTATAATAAGTGACTTTATTAGGATGTATGATAAATCCTTGTTTACTTTGAAGTTCGTACTCCCTATCTTTTGTCCTAAATATACCTTTACCTTTGATAATATAATGGATGAGAAAATAATCTCTTACGGCTGGTCCATAATCATGTGAAGGTATACATACTTGTTCCCCACTCTCAAAATAATATATGTCGGTATTAGTGTTTTGGTATTCAAACATTCTATTCACCCACTATAACATTTTATTAATCCATTGAAATCTTGTACTATATTGTATCACTTTTAAACCCAATACATCAATACAGTTCTTAATTAGAAAATATTACCACATACAATATAGTACCAGTAGACATTTTATAATTTGTAAAATTTTGATATAATAAAATCATCTTTAACAACTAATAGATGGAAATGACTAAGTATATTTCATGAGGAGATGATAAAAATGAATCCATCTAATGTACTACTGATTATGACTGATCAACAACGCTTCGATACCTTGGGTTGTTATGGTAATGTAGAGATTGAAACACCTAACTTAGATTGGCTGGCATCTCAAGGAACGGTTTTTGAAAAGGCTTATACCCCTTCACCCTCTTGTATCCCAGCGAGAGCCTGTCTATTAACAGGGATGAGTACCTGGAGTACTGGAATTCTAGGTATGGGTACTGGTCAAGGTCCAATGGGGGTTGGATTTAAGCATACTTTGCCTGGTGAATTATCTTCAGCTGGATATCATACTCAAGGTATCGGTAAAATGCATTTTTATCCTCAACGTGCTCTTAACGGATTCCATAACACGGTGCTTGATGAGTCTGGAAGAGTTGAAGATGATAACTTTGTATCCGATTATAATCAATGGTTTCATGAGAACAAAAATGGTAGTTATGAAGCTGTAGATCATGGAATAGGTTGGAACAGTTGGATGGCAAGACCATATCATGCTCCAGAATATCTACATCCTACCAATTGGACAGTTAATGAAGCTCTTAAATTTCTTAATCAAAGAGATCCTAGTAAACCATTTTTCTTAAAGGTATCTTTCGCAAGACCTCACTCACCTTATGATGCTGTTCCATATTATTTTAACCATTATAACAATAAGGAGTTACCTGAGCCTTGGGTGGGTCAATGGGCAGAAGAAAATGCCATTTGTACTGAACTTTATGATGAAGATTCTTGGCGTGGAAAACATAAGGACGAAGAAACTCATCGTGCCCGTGCAGGCTATTATGGTAATATCAATCATATCGATCATCAATTAGGTAGGTTATTCAGATATTTAAAAAGTGCTGGTCAACTTGATAACACTATGATTATCTTCACCTCGGACCACGGTGATATGTTAGGAGATCATCACTTATGGCGTAAGACATATGCTTATGAAGGCTCAGCCCATATTCCTCTGCTAATAAAGTTACCATCCAATGCAAAAGAGAACCATGTGCCTAGAGTGACTCAGCCTGTTTTATTGCAGGACATAATGCCTACTATTTTATCAACATGTCATTTATACATACCTGATACTGTAGAAGGACTCAATTTATTACCTGCTATAAGAGGGGGAGAAATTGAACGTGAGTATATCCATGGTGAGCATACTGAGTGTTATTCACCTGAACAAGAAATGCAATACTTAACAGATGGCAAGATGAAATACATATGGTTTCCTCGCACAGGTAATGAACAATTATTTAATCTAAAAAAAGATCCAAAGGAGTTGTATAATTTAGTTACATCTGATGACAATGATGTTCCTAAACAACTTAGAATTTGGCGGGAACGTATGATCCAAGTTTTTGTTGACCGAAATATAGATATAGGAACTATAGAAGGATTAACTAAATGGTCTACCACCATTCAATCGCCTCACTATCTAAAAAGGGTAAAGAAGTCCTTTAAATAGTAAATACTATAAGAATTAGAAGACTATCAGCAAACTCTGATAGTCTTTTATTTGCAAAAAAAGAACAGTGTTATCTGCTCTTAAAATTTAGAATAATGCCTTTAATGTTTTTAACATTTTATAAGTATCGTTATAACCTAACTCCATTTTTAGTTCTACTGCTTTCCTTGAAAAATTCATGGTACCTGTTTTGAAGTCCCCTAAATGTTCTGAAGGTAGAAGTGGTAAAATTGGTTTATGAGTAAACACCTTTAAATGGTCCAGGTCCTTTGTCTTCAGTAACGAAGTAATGATAAGGTCACAGTCATGCTCAAGAACAGGGGTTATTGGTGTGTTTTGCAAAATACCACCATCAAAATAGTAAGCTCCATTAATTTCAACAGCATCACTGATGACAGGAATGGATGCTGATGAGATAACTGCCTTAGAAACGAATTCATGGTCTTTCTCTTTTAAATTAAAATAATGGGGTTCAGGTTCTTCATTGACGATGACTGAACAGACATAAAAATCTTTTTTTATTTTGCAATCCTTAAGGGTTGTTTTAATTAGCTCTGATAAATAGGAGTTATTAAGAGCTCCCTTAATATGGACTAATTCATTTACTAAATGAGGCTCTTTGAACACACGATTGATAGTATCCATATCATCTTCTGAAAGCTTAGCCATATCCGCATACATGGACTCAGCTAAGTTTTCTTCTATGGAAAACCACATTTCCTTAGCATACTCATAAGTTTTTGTAGCCATCAATAAGCCATTTAAGGCTCCTATGGATGTTCCTGATAAAATATCAAATTCAATATTAAACTCATTAAATGCTTTCCAAGCACCAATTTCGTAAGCACCTTTTGCCCCTCCACCAGATAAAACTAAAGCAGTTTTCATAAGTACACTCTCCTTTACATGTTGTTCTCTTTCGTTATATATGTTTTAACCCAAGAATTATTCCATTATTTCTGAATAACTGGTGCTAAGCCTTCTCCAAAATTTCCTGCAGCCATAAATTGAGCTTCAATAACGTTTTCACCTGTTTTATTGATATATCCCCAATTGCCATCTATATTGACTGGGGCTAAGCCATCTATGAACTCACCTGCATTGTAATATTTAGGTTCTATAACAACTTTTCCTCTTTGATCAATGAACCCCCACATTGCTTGTTCATCACTAATGACTTCAGCAACATATTTAGCCAATCCATCTGAAAAGTAATGAGCATAGACATCAAACTGGGGCTCAATAATTACTTCACCTTTTGTATTAATATAACCCCACGCTCCGGATTCTTCATCCCCATTCTTTATGTTAGCTAAACCTTCACTGAATATGGATACAATATAATAATCCGTTTGTAGAACTATTTCACCTGTTTGATCAATATAAGCCCATCCATTATAACTTTCATTAGAAATATATACTGGAGCCAAACCATCTCTAAATATTGATGCATCGTAATATTTAGGCTCAATAACCATGTCGCCAGAAGTGTTAATAAACCCCCATTGATAAACATTTTCACTAGTTTCAATGCGTACTGGCGCCAAGCCTTCACTAAAACCCCTTGTATAACTATATTGGGGCTTTATTGTTATTTCGCCCTTCTGATTAATGTATCCCCAGAGCCCTTGTTCTTCGTCCCCTACTCGAATAGGAGCATAGCCTTCATTAAAATAATAAGCAAAGTCATATTCAGGTTCAATAACTATTTCCCCTGAAAAATTAATAAAACCCCACTTTCCTGTTTCCGTGTCACCTACTTGTACGCCTGCTAATCCTTCATAAAAACCTGTCGTATTAGCATATTGGGGCTCAATAACTATAGTACCTGTTTTATCAATGAATCCCCATTCAAATGACTCATTTGATGTACATCCATACAAAGAGTATATAAGTAAACAAAAAACTAAACCTATGGTATAATACTTTACTAGTTTCACATTAAACCTCCTATATATATTGGTTATAGAATATTTCATAGATTATAATTTCCCCAAAATATACTCTTGTTATCACCAATATCATTATAGGAATGATACTTTTTTCCATTTATATCTATTATAACATGTTACATATATTATGTGAATTCAATAATATTGCGTCTATATTTCTTGGGTACAAACTGTTGTTGTAGTCTTAAATTCTCTCTTTCTTTAATTGCTATTTGCTTGAAATAGCCTTTCCATAATGCATTCAAATATTTCTCTTTTTCAGATATCTGTAATTCCTCTTTTATGTGAAAGTCTGATAAATACCAATGACCATCTGCATAAATAACTGCCTGCTTACGCTTTTTATCATGAATGATAAACCTTTCTGTCTTTAAACGATCTGCAAAGTGACTGACCATTAATGTTATGATGTCATTATCAGGTTCAATGGCGCTATAAAGTACCGAACCTACTTCCTGAAATCTTAATAATCCCAGAAATCGATGTACCTCAAAACTAACTCTTTTTCCAAGTTGGTGTACAGGTAACACGACTTCATGGGTATGATCAAAATCCAATCTTTTCCCTATTCTAAACCCGTACTCAATATAGTGTAAAAGATAAGTATCCTTATTCCTATCACATGATAAGAATGTATATTGGATGTTATTTAAAGTTTCAGTAGAGAATTTATTAATGAGAGCTTCATGAACTTTTCTTGATTTAACTGAATCCGCTTCAATCGTTTTACTCTCATCGATTAGTCCTATTTGATAGTCTTTTTTTCGATAGATAGCCGTCGCCTTTTCACTATAATAATGTTCATAGATAACAGTTAAAAATCCATCAAAGCTACCATCATATAAGTAAATCATCTTACCACCTCATGAGAAAATACTTAACTGCTCGAATTTCGGTTTGGGTGCCAACTTTTCTTTTATGCCTTCTGGATTCATGTCCAATTGACCATGAAACTTGCCATTGCACGTTATAAAAAATTTAGCTCGTTTCATTACAATACCAATTTTGTTTAAATGGTCATAACTTATGTTAGCTATCTGACGTTGTCTAATAATACGTCTAGCTGAGGTCATACCAATCCCTGGAACTCTAAGAAGCATTTCATAAGGTGCCTTATTGATTTCTACTGGAAATGTCTCCATATTTCTAAAAGCCCAAGTCATCTTCGGATCGAATTCCATATCAAAGTTAGGTTGACTTGGATCCAACAGTTCCTCAGCATTGAAATGATAAAAGCGTAATAACCAATCTGCTTGATAAAGTCGATGCTCTCTTTTTAGTGGTGGTTCAGTTGCAAGGGATGGTAAATTACTTCCCGTATTAACTGGTACATATGCTGAGAAGTAAACTCTTTTTAGATTAAAGCTGTTATAAAGCTTTTCCGTTGTATGAATAATGGATAGGTCTGTGTCCTTGGTAGCTCCAATAATCATTTGTGTTGATTGTCCAGCAGGAACAAATTTAGGTAAATGTATAAAGTGTCTTTTCTCTTCTTTGTATTGAATAATACCATTATTAATTTGCTCCATCGGTTCCATTAATTTTTTTACACTTTTTTGAGGTGCCAATAATTTTAAGCTCTTGGTACTTGGCAACTCAATATTAACACTCATTCTGTCAGCCAACTGACCAGTTTTATGTATAAGCATAGGATCAGCACCAGGTATGGTTTTCACATGGATATAGCCAGAGAATCCGTGTTCTTCTCTTAACAAGTAAAGTGTGCGATATATTTTCTCCATTGTATGGTTGGGATTTTTTTCAATAGCTGAGCTTAGAAATAACCCTTCGATATAATTTCTTCTATAAAATTGGATGGTCAAGTCTGCAACTTCCTCGGGTGTAAAACTAGCTCTTTGAACATCATTGGATACACGGTTAATACAGTATGAGCAATCGTAGACACAATAGTTGGTCAGAAGAATCTTTAGTAAAGATATACACCTTCCATCCGTTGACCAAGCATGGCAGATACCTGCTGCAATACTGTTACCAATCTTTCCATTATTCTTTTTATCTGCACCACTGGATGCACAGGACACATCGTATTTAGCTGCATCTGCTAATATTTTTAGTTTATCTAATGCATTTTCTATCATAACATCACCTGTAAATATTATACCATATTTACAGGATGTTATGCAAATGTATGTTCGTTTTTATTTCTCTTTAACCCAACAACACTCAGATGTTCGTTTAAACAGTACGTTTGAATAATTTGAAACCTATTTTCAAAGATGTGTACATACATTTTGAGACAAAAAAAATGCATAGAATCAAGAATGATCCTATGCACGTGAAAACTCTTTATGTGAAATTATTTCTTTGACTATTTACCTTGATAAGCACACTGTACAATTGCTTTAGCTACCTCATCTGCAATGCCTTTTTCAAAAGGTTGAGGCAATATGCAATCTTCATGTAACTGATCAGCACTGACCATGCTTGCAATAGCTTCTGCAGCTGCTACTTTCATTTCATCAGTTATTTGAGTTCTAGCTTCTAATGCACCCTTGAATATTCCAGGAAAGGCTAATACATTATTGACTTGATTGGGAAAATCACTTCTTCCTGTTCCTACTATACGTGCTCCTGCTTCTTTGGCAGCATCGGGCATAATCTCTGGCACTGGGTTAGCCATAGCGAAAAGAATAGCATCTTCATTCATATTCTGAACCATTGCTTTCGAAACAATATTTGCTGCAGAAACACCTATAAAAATATCGGCACCTTTTAATGCCTCTTTTAGGCCACCTTCTACTCCTCTTGGATTAGTTGATTGTAAAATCTCTTTCTGAGCCCAATTGATATTTTTATCTCCTGAAAGAATCCCATCACGATCACATAAGATTAGATCATTAATCCCATAAAATTGAAGTAATTTGGATATAGCTATGCCTGCTGATCCTGCTCCATTAACTACTACCTTAAGATCAGATTTTTCTTTTTTTATTAGTCTTAATGCATTAATAATCCCAGCTAATACAACAATGGCAGTTCCATGTTGATCATCATGAAATACAGGGATATCCAATTTTTCTTTTAAAGCATTTTCAATTTCAAAACAACGTGGTGCAGAAATATCCTCTAAGTTGATACCTCCGAATGTAGGTGCCAAATAAGAGACTGTTTTAATGATTTCATCTGTCTCTTGGGTATCTAGACAGATTGGTATGGCATCTATTCCAGCGAACTCTTTAAATAGTACTGCTTTACCTTCCATTACTGGCATAGCAGCCTCTGGTCCAATATTGCCTAATCCAAGGACAGCCGATCCATCACTGACCACTGCAACAGCATTCCTCTTGATTGTATATAAATAAGCTTTTTCTGGATCCTCATGAATAGCTTTGCATGGTTCTGCAACTCCCGGCGTATAAGCAATGGATAGGTCTTCTCTACTATTGACTTTTGCTTTTGCTGTAATTTCAAGCTTACCATTCCATTTTTCATGCATTTTTAGTGCTTTCTCTTTAATATCCATTTATCTGACCCTTTCTTAATATAATAATATCTATAATCTTCTAAATTCATTTAACATTATGTCTGAACTTTTTTTTATAAAACTTAATTTTAGTTCAGACTTCATTCAGATTTATTATACTATATTCACCTTAGTTTATGTATATCTAAATAGAAAAAACTCTACCTTTTTAGGTAGAGTTTAAGTAAGTCTACTGATGCTTTTCTAACCATCGTAATATATCTTCATAGACTTCATAACGATTTGTTTCATTTAACATTTCGTGTCGTCCGTCTTCATAAAGTTTCAATTCTACATCTTTTATACCTATATCCTTATATAGTTTGTAAAGCTTTTTCACTTCTTTACCACCTTGACTTACTGGATCTTGATCACCAGCATATAGATAAATAGGTATATCTTTTGGAATCTTCTCAATCTCTTTTTTATCTCTGGTTATACCTGTTCCGTCTATTAAATCTAAGAAAAAACTTGAAGAACAGATAAATCCACATAAAGAATCTTCTTCATAAAGATTTACTTGCTTTTCATCCCTGGATAACCAATCAAATGATGTCTTTGTAGGTTTAAATTGATTATTAAAATTTCCGAATGTCATTTTGTCCAATAGGTCAGCCTGCTTCTTTGTACCATGTTTTTTTATGTAATGCTGGGTAAATAGCCGCCCGATCTTTTGCTTAGCTATACTACCACCTAAGGTGGTACCTGATATAATGGCACCTTTATACTCTTCACCATATTGCTGAAGAGCCGTTCGTGCTAACAATGACCCCATACTATGCCCCATGATGATGATGTCTTTACCTTGATGTTCTTTATTAATCCACTTAGTTATACTTTTAATATCATCTACAACTCTCTGCCACCCGTTGGTATCATAAAAATAGCCCAGTTCATTTACTGCTTCTCCTGTTTGGCCATGCCCCCTATGATCCCAAGCATAAACTTCATAGTTATGGTTAACTAAAAATTCTGCAAACTCTGCATAGCGTAATGAATGTTCTGCCATACCATGAAGAATGATTAAAATCTCTTTAGATTCTTTATCATCTAACCAATGATTGACATGTATATGTACCCCATCATCCATCTCTACCGTAAAGTTTTTTAACATGGATACCCTTCTTCCTTTTATTCTTAATTCACTTAATGAATTGATACAAAGTATTAACTAAATATTAACATACACTGTTAGTGAATTCAAATAGCTCTTTCAATCTGTAACGAATGTAAAGGATATGAAAAGCAAACTATGGTAATTATTATTTTTTTATATTTTTATATTTTATTCTTATTACATATATTTTTTTCTTTAATAGAATTGATACTCGATTACTTACTAATAAAGCAAGTATGGTAATTAATAACAAAGGACTTCTTAAATATTCTATTATATAAGCTAGTTTATGTAACCTTAATTGATAAATTCCAAGTATGTCCTCCTGTGGTACCCATTCAAGGTCTGGAAAATTATTTGCATCACCTTGCAGTTGAAAAATTATTTTTCCATCCACTATTTTTTTGCTAACTATTCGATGAGTAACCAGTTCATCTTCATTAGGTCTATAAATTACAATGTCACCTATATCAACTTTATTGATGTGTCTATTATTAATGATTATAAGGTCGCCTTGATGGATAACTGGCTCCATTCCTCCTGTTGTTACGTTTATTAGACTAACACCTAATATATAATTTAGTTCATTACCCTTACCATTTATAAAATAACTACTGATGCATATACATAATAACATTGCGGCTAATAAAACTATGACCATGCATAATAGTATGTAACTAAATGCTTTTTTTATATCCATTAACTCTCCTTATAATATGTTCATCAAATTATTAAACTTATATTTGACTTATCTAAAGAAATTCTATGCTAAATCATAGCTTAACATTCCTAATAACAAACTATAAAAGAGTAGATGATTAACACCTACCCTCAATAATTATTGTAGTCTTCCTCTAATAATTAAACGTTTTTCACCTGTATCAATGGGATGACAAGTTATTAGAGTTAATACTTTATCTCCTTCAATATCATCAGTTACCCACATCTCACTAGCTTCAACTATAAATTTCTCTTCAATAGTATATCTATACTCCTCACCATTTTTTTCAATAATGACAATATCATCTTCCATAAGTTCGTTCAAACGGTTAAATTGATCTCCATACCGATAATTCCGGTGGCCAGCAATAACACAATTCCCTATCTCTCCTATATTAGATGTGCTTTCCATTTTACATGGACCAATCTGCAAATAATAATCATCTATCTTACTAAAAAGAGGTAAATATAATTCTATGGAAGGAATTTGAATGATTCCTATAATATCTTCTACGGGTATCGTACTTAACTCATTAGTGCCATTATCCTTTTCATTATCTAAGCTATGATCATGACTATTGGTATTATCTACTTCTCCTTCATCAACTCCTGAGTTTTCTATATTAACCCTTTGCTCATAAACTCGTTCTAAGCTATTAATTTGTTCAATTACATTCTTCTGTTGATATCCATAATAAAGAGATTCCGAAGTAGGGTAAGCAATAATAGCTACACCAAGTACGATGAGAATCACAATAAAATTTTTCTTATGCATTATTTATCCTTCTCTTTTTAATATATAATACGACACCTACTACAATCAATCCTCCACCAATAAAATAGTTAATATAAGGTATTCTCTGTCCAGTATCAACTAAATATACCTCTTGATCAATTGCTCTCACTGGTATTACCTTAACTGTTCTTATTACCTCATCAGCGGCAACTCCCTGTGAATTGGTTACATTATATGTATATGTATTTATACCAACTAAACTTGTATCTATAGGTTCATAAGTATCGTTGATTTTAATGATTAACTTATCAGTAATATCCCCATCTATTTTATCATATGCTATTGCCCCTCCATCTATATACTCGGTACCTTGCTCAATCTCTATATATGGTTCGCCGATTAAAGTGATTACAGGTTTTGATGTGATTGGTATGACCGCAACTACACGCTTGACAGGTTCAGCTTTTGCTCCTTCGGAGTCTTCAACATTATATACATAATCATATTGTCCTATAATTGATGTATCAATTGTTGACATATCTTCTCCATTTATGGTTATAACGATATCCTCTGTAATATCACCATCTTCTTTATCATAAGCAGTTGCTCCTGGATCATTATACACTGCATTTTGATCAATAATATATGCCCTATTACCTATTAAAGTTATTTCTGGTGGAGTATTATTAGTCCCCTTTCTAGGAGGATCTTTTTCTGGATCATCTGTTTCTGGTGGGTCTGGCTCATTATAATCTCCTTCAAAATAAACAATAAGATCAAACTTATAGGTTATGTCTTCAACGCCATTATCTGCTTCTGGACTTAAGTCTACATCGATTGTTACAGGCTTAGAAGCTCCATTACTATCAGTAGTTAATGTGATGGGATGGTTAAGAAGTTTTATTTCTCCAACAAGATCATTAAAACTACCTGAGTAATAACCTCCCTCACTTTTTGAATAGCTACTATCATAGATAGATAAACTTACCCATTTTCTAAAATCCTCTTTGATTTCATCATTCAGAGTATTACCACTGATATGCGCCCACCCATCACTATGTTCTTTTAATTCAATTGCTGTAATAGTACAGTTCTTTCCTGTCTGATTATTGAAATTCGTTTGTGTTGAATATGTTCCACCTGGATATAAAAAGCATTCATCCATTCCAATGATAGCCGTACCACTTGTAGTTCCTAAATTAAAAGCTTTAACTGATGTCATAGGCATTAGCATTAATATTATCACTAAAACTATAGTAATCCCCATTCTCCTCATTATTTCACCAGCCTATTCGGTTAAATTTTAAAACTCTTTATTTGAATCAGTAGAGATTTTTCATATGTATTATATTTACATTTATTAACATATATTCTATTATTTATTTTACTTTTTCAATTTTTTATTGTCAATACTGAACATATAAAAGTAAACTAAAGTGGTATAGGAACATTCCCTATACCACTTTAGACTAAACTTCTTTTGTATTCTCTTTTAACCATACTTTCTCATCTTCATTTAAGTATGGTGCTAATAATTCATAAGTCTTTTTATGATACTCATTTAACCACTGCTTCTCTTCATCTTTTAATAGTGAAGTATCAATTGCTTCTAAGTCGAAGGGGCAATAAGTCAATGTCTCAAATTTAAGGAATTGACCCCATTCTGTTTTATTCTGAGGGGCTACTAGAATATCATTTTCTAGTCGAATACCGTAATCTCCTTCTACATAGTAACCAGGTTCATTGGTTACCACCATCCCTACTTCAAGTGGTACATCAACTAGATGTTGTGAAATGTTATGCGGTCCTTCGTGAACGTTTAAGAAGAAACCTAGTCCATGACCTGTACCATGTTTGAATTCTAAACCATGTTCCCATAGTGGCATACGTGCTAATGCGTCTAGGTTACATCCTTTAGTACCTTGTCGGAAGATTACTCTACTTAAATTAATGTTACCTCTTAAAACTAAAGTGTAGTTTCTACGCATCTCCTCAGTAATAGGTCCTAAAACAATGGTTCTTGTTATATCCGTTGTTCCATCATAATACTGTCCACCAGAATCAATAAGTACAAACCCCTCTGGTTCAAGGGTTTTCTGTGATTCTTCACTTGCTTTATAGTGATTTAACGCCCCATGTTCGCCATATGCTGCTATCGTTGCAAAGCTTGCGCCTAAGTTATTTTCCATCTGGCTTCTTAATTCTAAGAGTTTATCTTCTATATCCAATTCTGTTATTTTTATCTTACCTATATTACTCTTAAGCCAATAAAGGAATTTAACCATTGCTACATTATCACGTATATTGCATTTTCTTAGGTTTTCAATCTCTATTTCATTCTTCTTAGCCTTTAAAAGTGCAGAAATCTCTTTAATCTCTCTTACTTTACATTGTTCTTTTACCTTGCTATATAATGCACTATTAATACGATTAGAATCAAGAGCAACTTTTCTAGATGCATCCAAGTTGTTAATATCTTCCCATAATGCATCATAGGTCTTAACTGTAATTCCTTCACCTAATAATGTATTTTTTATGCCATCAGATATTTTACTTAGATCCACATAGAGTGATGTTGTTTCCATCGTGATCATAGCATAAGCATAGACAACAGGACTGTATTGCATATCATTTCCTCTGATGTTACATAACCAGACAATATCATCTAGTGAACCAATAACATAAGTGTCTGCATCTTCTTCAACCATAAGTTCTCTAATTTCTTTGATTTTGTCACGTGATTGCTTACCAGCAAATTTAAGATCATGTTCAATAACCTTTTCAGCTGGCATCGCTGGTCTATCAATCCATATTAAATCAATGAGGTCATCATTTATTTGATAATTAAAATCTTTGTTCTTCAATTCTTTCTTCATCTTTGTTACATAATTAGCTGAAAATAGTCGACCATCAAAACCAATTGTGGCACCATCAGCTAAATTTTTCTTCAGCCACTGGTTGATAGTAGGCACGCCTTCTTCACCCATTTTAAAAAGGTCAATTGAAGATCCCTTAATTTCTTCTTCAGCTTGGATAAAATATCTTCCATCGGTCCATAAACCATTGCCATGTTCTAAGGACACGATAACAGTACCTGCTGATCCAGTAAATCCAGAAATAAATTGTCTTGATTTAAAATAATCTGCTACATACTCACTTTGATGAGAATCTGAGCTTGGTATAATGTATACGTCCATGCCCTTTTCTCTCATAATCTTTTGTAGTGTTCTTACTCTCTCTTTTGCTTGCATAAAATTCGTTGGCAGAATGTACTACCAACTTCACCTACCTTTCATAACCTAAATCAGCTTCGTATATAATCAAATTATACACGAAGCTGTATGAAGGGTAAAGCTGATTTATTTATTTATAACACGATTCGTAATTCTTTCGGCATCTTCAAAAGTTAAATCTTCATTTGGAATTAATTCATTGTCAGTAGTACCATAGACAATATTAAGATTATAAGCTGCTCTGATAGCATTTATAGCCCATGGACTTACTTCATCCATATCAACAAAATCTGGTTCTTTATTAATGACTGTGTCATAAAAATCTATCTCATTTAAATAATTATATAGCCGCATGATGATTGCAAAAGCTTGTTCTCTCGTTAAATTATCATCGTATCCGAAAGTTTCTGTGTCATATCCTTGCATTATACCTAACTCTTTTAAAGTATAAATATAAGGTGTATAGATACTTTCATTAGGTACATCTTTAAATGTTACTTCATAATTCCTGCTTAACACAAGATCAGCCTCTGAAACAATATTTTCTGCAAATTCTTGTCTAGTGATTTTATCACGTTTATTGATATAATTTAAAGTTGAAGTTTTTCCACCTGTTTCAAATGACCATGTCTTATTCTTATTAGCTATAGATCCACTTGAATAAGTTACTCGAATATTGACTGATACCTCATATTCTGTGTTAGCATCAAATGGTTCATTGGGCAGTATGATAATTGAATTAGTCAATATCTCATCATTATCAGGATTACGTATTTCATTTTCAATTATTTTACTATTTTCTTTATTTACTAATTCTATTTTTATTATCTCAATTTTGTCAATCTTCATTGGTGCATAAATTGAATATGTTATAGGGTAACCATATACATTATTGTCCTCATCTATCCACTGATAGGGTATCCTCTCTTGATGATTAAATGGATATGTAACTTCTGTTGTTTTGGCTTTCTCTCCACCAAGTTCAACAACAAACTTATCACCTTCTTTGTAATAACCTATATCTTGGTAGTTAGGATTAAGAAGCTCTATTCTATAATAAGGATTATCTATCATTTTAGTTACTGTATTTGCTGGTGAATCATCCGATAGATATATTAATTCATTAGTATAAGGATTGGAATTAATATCATAATTAAAATATCCAACTCTATCCCATGGATAAATCCCTGCAAAAAGTACTTTATCGCTATCCTGTGTATGTTTTCCTGTAATATTTTTGGAATTTTTTTCATAAGTATTCAAATAGACACTGTGATTTTCAGCTGCTTTTGATAAATTATTATCCGCTTTTAATTCCGTTACTTTAACGTGTTCTCTAATATTATTAATATATTGAATAGTATTGTCCGTTGCGGAATATCCATATACAACTGATGTGCTCAATAAAATTACAAGTATAATTGTGGCGAGTCGTTTCATGTCCTTCCCCCCCTTTACTACTATCTATTATACCAAATATTCACATTGTATAAAGTTAAATATAGATTACAAACCGAATTTTCAGTATTTATCCAGCAATGTACTTCATCGTTATGGCTTGGTTACCCATCTGCTCCCATGCTGCTATGAACTCTTCTTTTTTAACTGCCGTCCTTCGATTTAAAGGATCATTGATATAAATATATTCTTCATCATAACCTACAACCACTACTGCATGTTGTTTATTTGTAACTGTAACATCCCCTTCTTCGGTCTTCCATGTTTTAAAGTAATTGTCATCTAAGGCTTTATACAGAGTATTGGTTATAACCCAAACGGGCATACCATGATCTAAAAAGAAGTATATTTCTTCAAAAGAGGTACCTGTAAAATCTAAGGTATCAGCTGGTGCATATGCCTTTACCAACTGATTAATAGGTTCATGATATACACCAAATCCAAACTGACTTAAACTGTACATACTTCCCACAAATCCTTGATGAGGGTTCCCATAATATAATAGGCTATCATTCCAGTATAATCCTGGTTCTTTGACTATTTCTTCTGCCAATTGCATTTTAGTCACATTTAAAGCATTGTAATTCATTAACATCGCTAAAGATGTTACTTCACAACCACGAGGCAATTCCGGATATTGATTAAGTTTTGGTACTTCCATATAACTGCTACCACGCTTATCATAATCCCTCATCCAAACCCTTTTATATTCATCTTCATAGGTAATGATGCCGCTTTGAAAGTTTTTGGCATATTCATACGCTTCCTGAAAGGTAATGAAGTCCTTCAAATATGTATCTTCACTATATACAATATAGGGATTGAAGTTATCCCAGATCCATTCTTCTTGATTATCTTGTATGATATAAGCTCGTGTATAATCCTCTGCATAGTTAATAGCTTCTTCAAGAGAAGAAAACTGCTTAGATTTTGTATCGTACCTATACACATCGAATGTATTTTTATTGCTATCTGGAATCTCTTCTAGTTGCGTTATACCACTATTTGGGGGTTGTTCGACTAATTGATTACTTGTTGCTTCTGATAAATTTAGTGGAAAGGTTAATAACATATAAGCAATCCCCATTGTTAATGCTATCATTAACCCCATAAATAATTTTTTCATTCGACTCATCCTAATATATTTAACTTATCTGAATCCAATCAAATATTTCATAAAATCTCTTCTATTATAACATACTTTGATATATGGAGGCATTACTAGGCAAAAAAAAAGAAAAACCTGAGATTACTCAGATTCTTCCTCTTCTTTTTCTTCGTCTTCATCTATTTGATCTTCTTCTCTTACTTTAGCAATACTAACTACTCGAATGTCATCGCCAACGTTCATCAATTTAACACCAGATGTTACACGGCCTATTTGTGATATTTCATCAACTCTTAATCGAATAATGATACCTTCGTTAGTAATCAGCATGATATCTTGGGTATCTCTAACCGCTTTAAAGCCTACGATAATACCTGTCTTAGGTGTTATACGATAGTACTTAATACCTTTACCTCCACGGTGTTGAACAGTAAACTCATCTACAGATGTACGTTTACCCATACCATTTTCAGTTACTGCTAATATATTTTCGCCTTGTGATACAAGCTGCATACCGATAACTTCATCTTCTTCATTAATGGTCATACCTTTTACACCCATGGATGTTCTACCTGTTGGTCTAACATCTGTTTCTCTAAAGCGAATACATTGTCCCTCTCGTGTAGCAATGAGAACTTCTTGATCACCATCAGTCAGTTTAACTTCAATGAGGTCATCATCTTCTCTTAGAGAAATGGCAATTAGGCCGCCTACACGGATATTGGTATATTCCATAAGACCAGTTTTCTTAACTTGACCACGTTTTGTAGCCATAAGAAGGAATGTATCTTCAGTATACTCTTTAACAGGTATAACTGCTGTGATAATTTCCCCTGGGTCAATCTGTAATAGATTAACAATAGCTGTACCTCTAGATGTACGACTAGCTTCAGGAATTTCATATGTTTTTAGGCGGTATACTTTACCTTTGTTCGTAAAGAATAAAATATAGTGATGTGTGGATGTAATAAATAGGTTTTCAACGAAATCCCCATCTCTAGTTTGTATACCCTTAATTCCTTTACCACCTCTATTTTGGCTCTTATAGGTGGAAACTGCAGTACGTTTAATATATCCTAGGTGAGTCATAGTGATAACATTGTTCTCTTTCTTGATAAGATCTTCAATGTCAATCTCTCCAGCATCAAATGTGATCGCTGTTTTTCTCTCATCACCGAATTTTTCTTTGATAACGAGAATTTCTTCTCTAATCAAACTATATAAAACATTTTCGTTTTCTAATATAGCTTTTAATTCTTTAATTTTTTCGATGAGCTCAGCGTATTCATTTTCTAACTTCTGTCTTTCCAAGCCTGTTAATGCTCTCAGACGCATGTCTACAATTGCTTGAGCTTGACGATCAGAGAATTGGAAACGCTCCATTAAGCGTTCTTTAGCCTGTGCTGTGTTTTCAGATCCTCTAATAATCTTAATAATCTCATCAATATGATCAAGTGCTTTTAATAAACCTTCTAAAATATGAGCTCTAGCTTCAGCTTTGTTAAGTTCGAATTTGGTTCTTCTTGTAATAACATCTTTTTGATGCTCTAAGTAATGTTCAAGTACCTGCTGAAGATTAAGTACTCTAGGTTCATTATTGACAAGTGCTAACATATTGATACTAAATGTATCTTGTAATTGAGTATTTTTATATAACTGATTTAAAATAACTTGGGCATTAACATCTCTTTTTAATTCAATAACAATGCGCATCCCATTTCTGTCAGATTCATCTCTTAAATCGGTAATACCCTCAATTTTTTTATCTTTTACAAGATCAGCAATTTTCTCGATTAAACGAGATTTGTTAACCATGTATGGAATTTCATCGACAACGATGCGCTGTTTATTATTTGCCATTGGCTCAATTTCAGCATTTGCCCTTACTTTGACACGACCTTTACCTGTTCTATAAGCTTCATCAATGCCTCTTGTACCATAAATTGTAGCTCCAGTTGGAAAATCAGGTCCTTTAATAATTTTAAGTATATCGTCAATAGTTGTCTCTTTATTATCAATTCGGTCATTAATAATTTGAACAACACCATCGATTACTTCTCGTAAATTATGTGGTGGGATACTTGTAGCCATACCTACGGCAATACCTGTAACACCATTACATAATAAGTTAGGGTATCTAGCTGGTAAAACAATTGGTTCATTAAGCGATTCATCAAAGTTTGGACGATAGTCCACTGTTTCTTTTTCAATATCTCTTAACATTTCCAGTGCTAATTTACTCATTCTCGCTTCTGTATAACGCATGGCTGCGGCTGAATCCCCATCAACGGATCCAAAGTTACCATGTCCATCAACTAATTCATAACGAGTGGAGAAATCTTGTGCTAAACGTACCATTGCATCGTAGATGGAACTATCACCATGTGGGTGATATTTACCCATTGTATCCCCGACGATACGAGCTGATTTACGGTATGGTTTATCTGGTGTCAAATTAAGCTCGCTCATTGAATAGAGTATACGTCTTTGAACAGGCTTAAGACCATCTCTAACATCTGGTAAGGCTCTGGATGCTATAACACTCATAGCGTAATCTATATACGATTTTCGCATTTCTTCTTCAAGATTGACCGGTTTGATCATATCAAATTGACTTTCTTCCATGAGATGCTACTCCTTTCATCTCCTATTTACATGATTGTATCTTACAACACTTTTAAATAGCCATTGGAGGTATTATATATCTAAGTTTTTAACATACTTTGCATAAGATTGTATAAATTCACGTCTTGGTTCAACCTTATCACCCATAAGTGTTGTGAATACTTCATCACAAGCAGCTGCATCTTCCATATCAACTCTTAATAAAGTTCTTTTCTCTGGGTCCATGGTTGTTTCCCATAATTGGTTTGCATCCATTTCACCAAGACCTTTGTATCGTTGTAATTTATTATTTTTATCACGACCTAATTCATTTAATAACTTTTCTAATTGACGGTCTGAATAGACATAATAAGACTTTTTGTTTCTCTCAACCTTGTATAGTGGAGGTTGTGCAATGTATACATAACCACCTTCAATCAACTGTGGCATATAGCGATAAAAGAAAGTGAGTAGCAATGTACGAATATGAGCACCATCCACATCGGCATCGGTCATAATAACAATTTTGTGGTATCTTAATTTTTCAATAGCAAAATCATCAGATATACCAGCACCAAATGCAGTAATCATAGCTTTAATCTCATTATTACCTAAAATTTTATCTAATCGAGCTTTTTCTACATTAAGGATTTTACCTCTTAGAGGTAGAATAGCTTGAGTTTGTCGTGATCTTGCGGATTTAGCACTACCACCCGCAGAATCCCCTTCGACAATATATATTTCGCAATTACTTGGATCCTTATCGGAACAGTCGGCAAGCTTACCAGGTAAGCTAGTGCTTTCAAGTACACTTTTTCTTCTTGTTAAGTCTCTAGCTTTTCTTGCCGCTTCGCGAGCTCTAGAAGCCATAACTGCCTTTTCAAGAATTATTTTAGCAACTCTTGGATTTTGCTCTAAGAAGAAAGTCAAGCTTTCAGATAAAATGTTATCAACAGCACTTCTTGCTTCACTACTACCTAGTTTTTGCTTTGTTTGTCCTTCGAACTGAGGATCACCAATTTTTATACTAATAATGGCAGTGATACCTTCTCTTAAATCCTCACCTGCAAGGTTTTTATCATTTTCTTTTAGAATTTTATTTTTACGTGCATAATCATTTAATGTCTTCGTAAACGCAGTTCTAAATCCACTGAGATGAGTACCACCTTCAGGTGTATTAATATTATTAACGTAGGTAAAAACATTTTCAACATAGGAATCGTTGTGTTGAAATGCAATTTCTACATGTACATCATCTTTGTCGCCTTCAGCATAAAAAACATCTCCGTAAAGTGGTGTTTTGTTTTTGTTCTGGTATGTAACAAACTCACTAATACCACCTTCGTAATGGAATGTTTTACTTTTTTCTTCGCCTTCTCTCAAGTCATTTAACTCAATATATAAACCTCTAGTCAAGAAAGCTGTTTCTTGTAAGCGTTGTCTTAAGATATCAAAACTGTATACTGTTTCTTCAAATATTTCATCGTCGGGTTTAAAGTGGACGAAAGTACCAGTTACCTCAGTGGTACCCACTACTTTAAGCGGATGCAGGGTCTTACCCCTTTCAAAGTTCAGTTCATGTATTTTATTATCTTGATAAACCTGAACTTTTGTCCATTCTGATAGGGCATTAACAACTGAAGCACCTACACCATGGAGACCACCAGATACCTTATAACCGCCTCCACCAAATTTACCACCTGCATGGAGAATGGTGTATACAACTTCAACGGCTGGAATTCCCTTTGTCGGATGAAGTCCAACTGGAATACCACGTCCATTATCGAGAACGGAAATGGAATTGTCATTATGAATATTAACAATAATTTTATCACAGAAGCCCATAAGTGCTTCATCTACTGCATTATCGACGATCTCTGTAACAAGATGGTGTAACCCCTTAGAAGAGGTGCTACCAATGTACATACCCGGTCTCTTACGAACCGCTTCAAGACCCTCTAATATTTGAATTTGTGATGCATTATAGTCAGATGCTGCCATCCCAAATCCCTCCTACATCATGTGCTTATTGCTAAGCAAATTTATTTGATCATTGGCGTATAAACGATTTTGTAGTGTCACCGAATTAATGGGCGAAAAATAGAGATAATATTGTCCATTTTCATCAACAACGACTACGGACTTAGCTTCATCATCACTAATTCTTTTTACAAAGCCATCGTCTTCCGCCATCTTTATGAATTCTTTTGTTATTTCGGATTGAGCTGCATAGGTCATACTGAGGATACTTACAATATTCTTCACTAATATTTCCTTATCTGCACCAATGTGCAAAAACATACAGGATCACTCCAATCCTAATAATAGCATAACATATCTATTATACATTAAATTATCAATATCTTCAAGTTGTTAATTCTTCAATATTCTGTAAATTAACCATTTGGCTTCATCATTTCTGAAATTATTCACTTACTTTGATGCTTTCTGCACAAGATAACTCACTTTTACTTTATAGAAACCGGTACCTTGCACCAATAAAGCTAATATATACACATGAAATTTCTCCCCATTGCTAAATTATTGGTTCAACGACTTATAGTTATTTAACGATCTCAGCAACTCCAGAACTTATTTTTATCATGCGATCGACTTCCATCCCTTTATGAATAAAATCTTCAACACCAGTACATGTAACAATGGTTTGAATATTTTCCAAGGTACTTAAGAGATGTTTCTGACGTGAATCATCTAATTCAGATAAGACGTCATCTAATAATAACACTGGTAAATCATTGGTTTTTTGCTTGATCAAATCGATTTCTGCCAGCTTTAAAGATAGCGCCGCCGTTCGGTGTTGTCCCTGAGAACCAAAGGTTCTTAAGTCAATATCATTAACTCTAAAAGCTAAATCATCACGATGGGGGCCAATTGAAGTATTGCCAAATTTGATGTCCTTATCTACATTCTTTTTTAAAAGATTTGAAAAATATTGTTCTTCACAATTTTTTTCATACTTGATGATCAACTTTTCTTTACCATTGGTTATCTGCTCATGAATCTCCATAACATAATTTTTCAGTTCATTAATAAAATCATAACGTGCTTTTATAAGCTTTGAACCAAATGTTATTAGTTGTTCATCCCATATCTCAATGGTAGCTTTATCACCTTTACCATAGGCTACAGCTTTCAATAGATTATTTCGTTGTTTAAGTACTTTGTGATATTGTTGAAGATTATAAAGATAAATTTTATCAATTTGACATAATTCGATATCTATAAATTTTCTACGTTCTGATGGACCTTTTTTGACAAGGGATAAATCTTCTGGTGAAAAAAGTATAACGTTAAGAGTTCCGTACAGCTGATTCAATTTTTGTATGGGATATTTATTCACAGCGATACCTTTTTTACCACTTTTTCTAAAATGAATATCGATAATTTCATTATTTTTCTTTTGTACCTCAAGATTAATATGCCCTTCATTCTGACCCCATAAGATTAAATCTTTATCATAATTGGTCCGATGTGATCTTGCTGTAGCACAATAATAAATGGCTTCAAGTATATTGGTCTTACCTTGGGCATTATTACCATAAATTATATTAATACCTTTTTTAAATTCAATATCTAAACTTTCATAGTTGCGATAGTTATTTAATTTTAAATTATTTACATACATCGTATGCTCACCGTTATTTTACAATTTTAAAGGATTCATAGCCTTCCACTGATACTACATCACCTTCGTAAAGCTTTCTGCCTCTTCTCGCATCGACTTCGTCATTAACCATGACTTGTTCTTCTTGTATCATAAACTTTGCTTCTACACCTGATGTAACAATGGCGGCTAGCTTCAATGCTTGACCTAATTTTATAAAATCTGTATCAATTTTTAATTCTTGCATATTATCGCCTCTAATCCTCTTACTATTGTTTCTTCATGCACTGAATCTCAATTAATCCAACTAATAATTAACATAAAAGTTGATAACACTTATATGAGATTTTCTTATTATTTATATTGTGCCCTAAATTTTATTATAACATAAACCCGATAGTAAGACAAAAAAAGATTCTAAAAAAGACCATCGAAATTTAATTCAATGGTCTCTCTAAAATCTTTCTCATTCATAGACTTACCCGTTAAAACGAATTGGACAGATGAGATATTTAAATGCATCAGTCTCTACTGGTTTTATGACACTAGGGGCTAGTGGTGAAGTATAGGTGATTCTAATTTTTTCATCATCAATATTTTTTAAGGCATCAATGATGTATTTTGGATTAAATGCAATAACCATTTCATTACCTTCCATCTCGATATCCACTTCTTCATAGGCTGTACCAAGATCAGTATTGGATGTAATAATCATTTTATCAGTTTTAATTTCTGTTTTAACCGGGTTATTCTTACTATCTCTAGAAATAAGGGCAGCACGCTCAATACTATCTAAGTACGCTTTTCGATTGATTGTTATCATGGTTTCAAAATCAGAACTGAAGGCTTGCTCGTATTTTAAGAATTCACCTTCTAATAACCTTGATACGACAATACTATCGCCTAACTCAAAAAGAATATGTTTATCTGTTACGTATAAAGCTACTTCAGCCTCATCTTCACCTGATAAAATTTTAGTTATTTCACTAAGTGTCTTTCCTGGAACGACAACTTTTATATTCTCATTCTCAATTGACAATTGGGTTCTGCGTAATGATACACGATAGCCGTCAACAGCAACTATATTCAATGAAGTACCATGAATATCGATAAGTTCACCAGTTAAGATTTTTCGTGTCTCTTCACTTGCAGTTGAAAAAATTGTCTGTCTAATCATATCTTTCAAAAGAAGCTGAGACATGATGATTTTTTTATCTTTATTGACTTCTGGGAGTAAAGGAAACTCATCTCCTGGTTGACCTGCAATCTTAAATTCAGAATGAGCACACTTAATCGTTGTAATATTTTTTTCATTAACGATTATTTCTACTTTAGAATCTGGTAATTTACGAATGATCTCTGAAAAGATTTTAGCTTCTAAGGCTACACAACCGTTTTCAACTACTTCAGCAGCAACATTACTTTCGATTCCTAATTCTAAATCATTCCCAACAAGTTTAAAGTGATCAAATTCTGCACTTAATAAAATGCATTCTAATATTGGTAAAGTTGTTCGATTGGATACAGCTTTTAATACAGTATTAACTCCTTTTAATAAAGCAGATTTTTCACATATGATTTTCATTGTGAGTAACTCCTTCCATAGAAAAATAGTTATTTATAAAGGTTATTTATAGTAATAGTAGTAGTAGGGCCTGTTAATTTGTGAATAAGTCAAAAAAAAGCGATAAACTGTGGAAATGTGCATAAGAATAACATTGTGGATAGTATAATTTTTATTTATTCACTTATCCACAATGTTAACATATATAACATTCATTATTTTTTGTCCACAGGTCTATCAACTGTCATTTAACATAGCCGTGTTGATAATTGAATTTTAATGAATTATTTGCCAGTAATTTGTTTGGTTAGGTCTTCAATAATCTTCTGAAGCTCTACATTGTCCTTCATATCTGTCGTAATTTTTTCGTTACCATGGATAATTGTCGTATGATCACGACCTCCGAATTCTTTTCCGATCTGAGGTAATGAGAGTTCTGTTAATTGGCGACAGAGGTACATTGCAATCTGTCTTGGGAAGGCAATGTTTCGCGTTCTTTTTTTCGAAGTAAGGTCTTCTGATTTTAAATTGTAACGCTCAGCTACAACTTTTTGAATAAGATCAACGGTGATTGCCTTGTGTGCATCATTAAACATAAAGTCTTTTAAGGCCTCCATTGCTAACTCAAGATCTATTTTTCGACCAGGTCCTACTAGTTTGGAGAAGGCAAGTATGCGAGTTAGTGCACCTTCAAGTTCTCTAATATTGGAAACCACATTAGTAGCAATATAATCAAACACAGCAGGATCTACAGTTAAGTTATCTTGCTCTGCTTTTTTTCTTAAAATAGCCACACGGGTTTCGTAATCAGGTTGTTGAATATCAACAATAAGACCCCATTTGAACCTAGATCGTATACGCTCTTCTAACTTTTCTATTTCTTCAGGTGGTCGATCACTTGATATGACAATTTGCTTATTGGCTTCGTATAAAGTATTGAAGGTATGAAAAAATTCATCTTGGGTACCTTCTTTACCACCTAGAAACTGTATATCATCAATAAGTAAAATATCAATCTTACGATATTTATCCCGAAACTTGGAGTTCGTTGATTTGGTTATGCTGGCAATTAGCTCATTCATAAATGTCTCTGCAGAAACATAAAGAATTTTTTTAGATTGATCATCATCTAAAATATAATGACCAATTGATTGCATGAGGTGAGTTTTTCCAAGTCCTGATCCACCCCATATAAATAATGGATTATATGCACGAGCAGGATAGTCAGCAACAGCTATTGACGCTGCATAGGCTAATCGATTACTGTTACCTTCTACGAAGGTATCAAAAGTATATTTTGGGTTTAAATTAAGCGTAGGATTGACATTATTTATTTGTCTATTGAAGTTAATAGACGTCTGTTTGGTTTCAGTCGATTTTTGGTACTCACCTTCTAATACAATAGAAATATTATTAATGTTGCCATCATACTCTTGTAAAATCTCCAGGATCTTGTCACTATATTTATTTGGTATGACATCCTTGGCTAGTTCATTACCTGTTTCAATAATCAATGTATTATCTGAAAGATCTAGAGGCTTTAAATCTTTAAACCAGGCATTAAAAGCAACATTAGTTAGGTCTTCTTGTAATACTTCCATAGCATTACTCCATATTGTATTAATGTCTTTCATCCCGTTTCCCCCTAAAAGGATTAATTATTATATGATTAAACGCAAAAAGTGCAAAAGAAGTTCATCAAAGTACTCTTCGAGAGTTAATCATTCTATAGTATTAATAACTTATGCACATATTATTAACACTTGTTGATAACTTGTAT
The DNA here is from genome assembly GCF_002964605.1 of Vallitalea okinawensis. Lineage (NCBI taxonomy): Bacteria > Bacillati > Bacillota > Clostridia > Lachnospirales > Vallitaleaceae > Vallitalea > Vallitalea okinawensis. Next base: position 24,867 of record NZ_PQDH01000013.1, on the reverse strand, counting down.
CTTTTATGTTCATAGTCAAAATTGGGTCAAAATAAGGGCATTAAGTGCGCATAAGAATCTTAATACTGTGCATAAAGTTATTAAGAGACATAATTTCTTTATATAAGCGCATTATTTTTAAGTCAAAAAAATATATCCACAGAGTTATACACAATTTGTGGATAAAAAAAGGATATATACATATCCACATACCTTTATATATAATATCAAATTTTCTGTGGATAAGCAATAGGGATTAAAAGTTATTAACAATAAAAATGTGTGTATAAAGGTGGGGTAATTTGATAAATTAAGAAGAATCCTCGTATAGTTTAGAAATTTTTTATACTTCACCCTGTTATTTGCTCATATAATTTGTTAATTAAGCAATAAAAATTGAACCTAATTATATAAGTAAAACTCATTTAGATTAATGTATTTTTTTGAGGGTATTATGAGACAATAAAGTGGTTAGGATAAAATAGACTTAAAAATTATGGAAATTGTAAAACATTTTCTTGACTATGAGAAGCTTATTTACTATAATAAAAATAGTGCTCATTAGGCTAATAAGATATATAAATAGAGAATACTTGCGGTTGAAGGAGGTGCCTTGAATGAAAAGAACTTACCAACCTAAAAAAAGACAAAGAAAAAGAGAACACGGTTTCAGAAAAAGAATGAGAACTTCTAACGGTAGAAAAGTGCTAGCAAGAAGAAGAGCAAAAGGTAGAAAAGTATTGTCAGCTTAGGCCGCAGCAATGTGGTCTTTTGTATTATTAGAAGCAAAAATCGAGTTTCTACCTAATTATATGTTTGAGATGAATAAGTTGAAGCAGGAAGATATATAGTTAGTAACTATATTTTCCTGCTTTAATTTGAATTCTATGTTAATTTGATGCTGGATAAGTTATCATGAATGATATATAGCCTATTATAGTCCAGTAATGTTCAACTTATTCGATCAAGGTAGTGAAACGAAATTTATAATAATTAAGTAACTTTATTATAAAATTCAAAGATATTTATATGAAAATTGATTAGCCGTAAGCATATGATCATTTGTATGCATGATGTAAATGAGACTTTCCTAACATATTTTTAATTAATTTCGATTAAAAACATTGGGTTTATGAAATAATTCATATAGAGAGCATATTCTTGTGAACTATAAAATAGGGGAGTATTGAATAAATATATATTAGTAATCAAGTAAGAACTTTAGAAGATACTACTTATGATTAACACTAAAAGTTATCTCGCTACTTTTAGAACTAATCACTTTATTTGAAGAGGATTTGGAGCTAGTAATGAAAAAGACTGAATCATTAAAAAAAAGGAAAGACTTTCGTCGCATGTATGGAAAAGGTCGCTCTTTAGCAGATAGTAATCTAGTAATGTATATTTTAAAAAATGACAATACATATAATCGATTAGGTATATCGGTAAGCAAAAAAGTCGGTAATAGTGTTGTTAGAAGCAGAGTAACCAGATTGATTCGTGAAAGTTATCGCTTAAATGAAGATCTGATTAATACGGGATATGATTTAGTTGTCATAGCTCGAGTCAACTCTAAAGGTAAAAGCTATCATGATATTTCTAAATCTTTAATACATTTATTAAGAAGACATGGTCTTATAAATCGATGAGCATTCAAAAAAGGTGATTTCATGAAACAGATACTTAAAAAGATTTTTTTGTTCTTAATTAAATTTTATCAAAAGTGTATTTCACCACATAAACCGCCAAGTTGTAGGTTTCAACCTACTTGTTCACACTATGCGTATGAAGCAGTTTCTAAGCATGGTGCGTTAAAGGGTGGTTATTTAGCTGTAAAAAGAATATTAAAATGTCATCCTTTTCATCCTGGAGGATATGATCCTGTACCTTAATGAAGTGAAAGGTTCACTTTTTAAGGAGAGAGGAGTTTGTCCTAGGTAAATGCTGGATTATATGATATAATAGTAAGGATTACATCTTTGATTTTACATGAGGAGGAATAGGTAAGTGAACGTTATGTTGCCCGTAGCAATGCTAACACAGTCGGACTCATTTCTAATTGGTCCAATTGCAAATGTGTTTGCATACATTATGAATTTTATTTTTGATTTGGTTTATTCCCTAACGCCAGCTAATTCATTGGCTATTTCGATTATTGTTTTCACATTGTTAGTTAAGTTCTTAATGATGCCAATGATGATTAAGCAGCAAAAATCAATGCGTAAAATGCAGTTGATACAACCGAAAATACAAAAGTTGCAAAAGAAATATGAAAATAAAAAAGATCCTGAATCTCAGCAAAAGATGCAAATGGAAATGCAACAGCTTTATAAAAAGAATAATGCCAGTCCTTTTAGTGGCTGTTTACCATTGTTTATCCAGTTTCCAATCTTCCTAGCATTGTATCAATTGTTTAGATATGCACCAGCTTATATTGATCAACTGAATATGATCTATACAAATATTGCTGAAATTATTTTGAGTGCAGATGGTGGTGCAGCATTAATTCAACAAATGCAAGAGACTTATAGTATATATGTTCAGGATTTTGATCCTGCAATGGCGACGAAGATCATTGATGTTGTTTATCAGTTTACTCCTGATCAGTGGGCAGAGTTCTATGGTTCATTCCCTGCATTACAAGGTCAAATTGAAACTGCATTAGTTAATGCTAAGCAAATCACATTGACTCTAGGAATTTTTGATTTATCTGTTGCCCCAGGATGGGGATTCCCAGGTATTATCATTCCCCTAATAGCCGGTGGAGCAACTTTCCTACAATCGAGATTGATGATGGCACGTTCAAAGGCGAAGAATGCAAAGCAACCTGAGAATGATACAGCTCAACAAACTCAAAAAATTATGAACATGGTATTCCCTGTTATGATGATCTTTATCTCAGCGACAACACCAGCAGGTTTATCTGTATATTGGATTACAAGTAACGTTTTCCAAATTGTTCAACAAGCTATTATCAATAAAATTATGGACAAAGAGGAAGAAGAAAGACTTGAACAAGAGCGTAAAATGAAAGCAAAGAGAGCAGCAGCTCGTAAACGTAAATTAGCTGAAGATGCTACAAAGTCTTCAGGAGCTAAAAAGAAAAAGAATCCTCAGGGATCAAATAATAAGAAAAAGCCATCAAGTAATCAAAATAAAAAGCCGATAGATAAAGCACAAAGTAATAAGGATACTACTAATAAAGAAGATAAAAAGCCATCTAACCAAGAGTAGTGGTTACACTAAGGGGGTTAATGTGAATGGATTATATTGAAAAGACTGGTCGTACCGTTGATGATGCAATAATGGAAGCATTAATTCAACTAGGTACTACAAGTGATCAAGTTGATATTGAAGTTATTAGTGAAGGTTCAAAAGGTATTTTAGGATTATTCGGCGCTAAGCAAGCAATTGTAAGAGTATCAAAGAAAGCTGATCCTAAAGAAATTGCGGAAGCTTTTTTGAAAGACATATTTAGACAAATGGGTTTATTTGTTCAAATTGATAGTAAATTTGATGAAAAGAACCAGCTTTTTATTGACCTTAGTGGCGATAATATGGGAATTCTTATTGGTAAAAGAGGTAGTACATTAGATTCCCTTCAGTATTTAGTTAGCTTAGTTGTTAATAAGAAAACGAAGAGTTATATACGTGTTAAGATTGATACTGAAAGCTATCGAAGTAGAAGAAAAGAAACACTTGAAAATTTAGCAAAAAGTTTAGCAAAGAAGGTAAAAACTACAGGTAAGAAAGTTTCTCTTGAACCTATGAATCCTTTTGAGAGACGCATTATTCATTCAGCATTACAAAATGATAGGGGTGTTGATACACATAGTGAAGGTGACGAACCTTATAGACGTGTTATCATTACACCTGCTAGAAGAAAATAGACTTTAAGTTGAATTTGCTTATAAATAAGTGAGGTTCAATGGATCTAGTTGGTTATAACAGGTAGTAAGTTAGTGAACGAGTGTAAATGTTAATAATAATTTAGCCCGCAAAATTATTATGAAATTATAATAACGATGCGGGCTACTTAAATGTTTAACACAAAAGTATTATTTCTCTTATAGAATAGTAGTAAATTTCGAATAATATAAAAATAGCACTTTATGAATAGACAACAAAATATGTAGTTCTTTCTTAGCAAAAGGTAAATTGTAAATAATGAAATAATAGAATAATAAACAAAAAATTGTATCAAATATTAAATTCAATAGATATGAAGGTGATTATTTTGATGAGTGATACAATAGTTGGTATTTCAACTCCAGCAGGATCAGGAGGTGTTGGAATAGTACGTGTTTCAGGTGATACAGCTATAGAAGTTGTTGATCAGATATTTATTAGTAAGAAAAATAAGCTACTTAAGGAGCTTTCTAGCCATAGAATATATTACGGTCATGTCAAAGATCCAGAAGAAGATTTAATAATAGATGAAGTTTTAGTCATGCTAATGAAAGCACCTCATACCTATACCAGAGAAGATGTCATTGAAATTAACTGTCATGGTGGTATGATCGTCATTCAGAATATTTTACAATTACTTCTCCGTTATGGAGCGAGATTGGCAGAACCAGGTGAGTTTACCAAACGAGCTTTCTTAAATGGAAGAATTGATTTATCTCAGGCTGAAGCTGTCATGGATATTATTAATTCTAAAACAGATTTAGCACTCAAAACCTCTGTTGGTCAATTAGAAGGTAGCTTAACCCATAAAATCAATGGCTTAAGAAGTCAATTGATAGAAATGATAGCACATATTGAAGCCTCTATCGATTATCCTGAGTATGATATAGAACACTTGACAGAGGATAAAATAGATAAGGATTCAAGACAGCTTATGGAATCTATTGATACCTTATTAAAAACAGCTGATTCAGGAAAAATTATAAAAGAAGGAATTATAACAGTTATAGTTGGTAAACCCAATGTAGGTAAATCTTCCTTTATGAATGCTTTATTAAGAGAACAAAGGGCTATTGTTACTGAGATTCCTGGTACAACAAGGGATGTTCTAGAAGAATTTGTTAATATCGATGGCGTCCCACTAAGGATTTTCGATACAGCTGGTATACGTCAAACAGAGGATATTGTGGAACAAATAGGTGTAGAGAAATCTAAAGAATATGTTGATAGAGCAGATTTAGCTATTCTAGTGTTGGACTTATCATCAAAGTTAACAGATGAAGATCTAACCATAATGGAGTTGATTAAGGATAAAAAATCCATTATAGTATTTAATAAAAGTGATCTTCCGCGTCAACTGGATTTACAGATGGTTAAGTCAAAATTACACCATGCATCCTATGTTGAAATTTCAGCAAAAGATGAGGTTGGTCTTGATAATTTTTCTTTCCTATTAAAAGACATGTTCTTGATGGGAAATATTGATGTTAATGAAAACACATACATTACCAATGTACGGCATAAGGATGCGTTATTAAAGGCTAAAGAGAGTTTGATGAATGTGTTAGACTCTATTGTTATAGGAATGCCAGAAGATTGTTTTGCTATTGATCTAAAGAATTGCTATGAATCTCTAGGGGAGATTACTGGGGATTCAGTCAGTGATAGTATTATTGATCAGATCTTTAGTCAGTTCTGTCTTGGTAAATAGGTGATTAACATTCATTTAGTTCAATAGATGATTTAGGTATCAAAAGTCAATCGAATACTATATGCTATATGAAATAAGATGAAATTTACTTATGATCCTGAAATCATAGATATAGAATAAGGGGAAATAACATGATTTATAAAGATAAAGAAGTCGATGTTGTTGTTATTGGTGCAGGTCATGCAGGATGTGAAGCAGCTTTAGCAACTGCAAGGATGGGGCTTAATACGATTGTCTTTGCTGTAAACTTAGATAGTATTGCCATGATGCCTTGTAACCCTAGTATCGGAGGGACATCAAAAGGACATTTGGTTAAAGAAATAGATGCCCTAGGTGGCGAAATGGGTAAAAATATTGATCGTACCTTTATACAATCCCGTATGTTGAATACAGGTAAAGGACCTGCTGTTCATTCATTAAGAGCTCAAGCTGATAAGTTCGCTTATCAAAAAGAAATGAAACAGGTTTTAGAAAATACGGATAATCTTTATATACGTCAAGGTGAAGTATCAAAGGTCGTTGTTGAAGAGGATCAAGTGATTGGCATAGAGACCATATCAGGAGCTTTCTATCCTTGTAAAGCTGTTATTATAGCATCAGGGACTTATTTAAAAGCTCGTTGTATCTACGGAGAGGTTAGTATTAATAGTGGTCCAAATGGTTTACAAGCTGCTAATAACCTATCAGAATCGCTTAGAGAGTTAGGATTGGAACTGTATCGATTTAAGACAGGAACCCCAGCTCGTATTGATGCTCGTACCATTGATTTTACCAAGATGGAGATACAAGAAGGGGATGAAAAAATAGTTCCCTTTTCATTCACTAACAAAGCAGAAGATATCATGCGTGATCAAATTCCTTGTTGGTTAACCTATACAAACAATGAAACCCATAGGATTATTAGAAATAATTTAGATCGTTCTCCTCTATACGGTGGTGATATAGAAGGGACTGGACCACGTTATTGTCCTTCTATTGAAGATAAAATCGTTAGGTTTGCTGATAAAGATCGTCATCAGCTTTTCTTAGAGCCAGAAGGCGAGTTTACGAATGAATATTATGTTCAGGGAATGTCCAGTTCTTTACCAGAAGATGTGCAGAGAGATATGTTAAGAACTATACCGGGTTTAGAAAATTGTGAAATCATGCGAACTGGTTATGCCATTGAGTATGACTGTATTAATCCATTGCAATTGAAATCAACCCTTGAATTCAAAACTGTCAATAGTTTATTCAGTGCTGGGCAATTTAATGGTAGCTCAGGTTATGAAGAAGCAGCTGCGCAGGGTTTAATTGCAGGTATAAATGCCGCTTTGAAGATTAAAGGGGAAGAACCATTAGTACTTGACCGTTCAGAAGCGTATATTGGTGTTTTAATTGATGATTTAGTTACAAAGGGTACTAATGAACCTTATCGTATGATGACATCACGTGCAGAATACCGTCTCTTATTGAGACAAGATAATGCGGATCTTCGATTAACTGAAAAAGGTTTTGAGGTCGGGTTAATAAACGAAGAGCGTTATTCAAAATTAGAAGAAAAAAGAAGTCAAATTAATGGTGAAATACAACGTTTAATGAAAAAGACCATTGGTGCTACAGTAGAGGTACAGCAATTTTTAGAAAAACAAGGAAGCTCTACATTGAAGTCTGGAGCCACTTTGGCTGAACTACTGAAGCGTCCTGAATTGGACTATGAAAGAATTGCTATTATTGATCCAGACAGAGTGGAACTATCTGATGAGGTAAAGGAACAAGTTTATATTCAGCTTAAATACGAGGGCTATATTAGCCGTCAAATGAAGCAAGTGGAGCAATTCAAAAAGCTTGAGCGAAAATATATACCTGAGATAATTGACTATCATTCAATCCAAGGACTACGTATTGAAGCCCGTCAAAAACTCAGTGAGGTGAGACCACGCTCTGTAGGTCAAGCTTCTCGTATTTCTGGAGTATCTCCAGCAGATATTTCAGTATTACTTGTTTATATGGAGCAATCACGTAGAAAAAGTAAAGACGAGGGATAGTATGAATCATAAAGATATTTTAGTTGAGGGATGCAAAAATTTAGAAGTTATTATAAGTGATGATCAAGTGAAACAGTTTCATCAATATTATCAACTTTTAGTTGAATGGAATGAAAAAATTAATTTAACAGCCATTACAGAGTTAGAAGATGTCTATATTAAGCACTTCTTAGATTCTATAAGCGTTTGCGCGGGGCATGATTTTAATCAATCTTTAAAAGTAGTGGATGTTGGAACAGGAGCAGGCTTTCCTGGTTTTCCATTAAAAATTGCACATCCTAAAATTGAGTTAACAGCTATTGACGCATTAAATAAGCGTATTAATTACCTCAATGAGGTCGTTAGAGTATTAGACTTAGAAAAAGTTCAGTGCGTACACAGTAGAGCTGAGGATGCAGCACAGAATGAGCTATATCGAGAACAGTTTGATCTAAGTGTATCGAGAGCTGTAGCTGATTTAGCTGTGTTAACAGAGTACTGTTTACCTTTCGTTAAAACCGGTGGTAAATTTATCTCGTTAAAAGGTCCTTCTATTTCCGAGGAAATAAATAATGCTAGAGACGCAATCCAGATTTTAGGAGGGGAAATCGAAGAAATTAAATATATAGACATACCCTTCAGTGATCTTAAACACAATTTAGTCATTATTAATAAAGTTAATGAAACACCATTGAAATATCCAAGAAAACCAAGTAAAATTAAAAAGAGACCTCTGTAACAAATGAAAAACCCGAAGAACAAGGGGGGGAGTAGGATGAGCAAAGATTTAAAAATATTGAATGTATCTTTAGATCGTGTACGACCAAATCCATACCAGCCTAGACGTGTATTCGATCAGGTAGCGTTAAATGATTTAGCAAATTCAATACGTGAGTATGGCGTTATGCAACCTATAAGTATACGTCAATTAACTGGTGATAGTTATGAACTTATTGCGGGAGAACGACGATTAAGAGCATCTAAGATGGTTGGATTAGATACCATACCGGCTGTGTTAGTGGAGGTAATTGATCAAGATAGTGCGGTTTTAGCTTTAATTGAGAATCTGCAAAGAGAAAATCTTAACTACTTTGAGGAAGCTGAAGGTTTTGTCAACCTCATTTCTGATTACGGTATGACCCAAGAAGACGTGGCAAAAAAAGTTGGTAAGAGTCAATCGACCATCGCTAATAAGGTTCGTTTATTAAAGCTTAGTAGCGATATAAGAAAGGAAATAGCAGAGCACCAATTAACTGAGAGGCATGCTAGAGCCTTATTAAAATTACCGAATGAGGAGCTACAGATAAAGGTTATTAAGATGATAGCTGATCGGAATTTAAACGTAGCAAAAACAGAGGATTTAATTGGACGAGTTATGGATGACATTTTGGATTCCAAAGAAGAACAAGGTAAGCAAAAGAGAAAAATTAGAAGATTTATTAAGGATATACGATTATTTACAAATACAGTTGAAAAAGCAGTAGATGTGATGAAGGATTCAGGTGTCGATATTAATTATGATGTTAATAAAGGTGAGGATTTTTATGAGATAAGCATTAAAATTCCTGTTAATTAATATTATTTTATTTGATATGGATGATTTAATCATGGCACCTATTATTATGGAATATAATTACTTAAATACCATAATATAAAATTTATTTTACTTACTACTTACTTAACTAGATATTGATGAATGATAATGAAGGTGATGGCAATGATAAAAGGTGTTTGGAAAAAAGGAACGGATAATTTACATGAAGCCTTTGAAATACGTAAAAAAGTATTTGTTGAAGAACAGAATGTTCCTCAAGAATTAGAATATGACGAATATGATCGCCAAGCTGACCATATTATCATCTATGAAGGTAATCAACCCGTGGCTACTGGCAGACTTTTTGAAACAGATGATTCTATTTTTATGTTAGGACGAATAGCTGTTCTAAGAGAGTATAGGGGGAAGAGTATAGGTGACTTTTTAGTACGGATGATGGTTAGAAAAGCATTCGATGAAGGTGCAAAAGAGGTCCAATTACATGCCCAGTTATCTGTAAAAAAGTTCTATGAAAAACTAGGATTTATAGCCTATGGTGACATTTTTGATGAAGCGGGTATAGATCATATCCATATGAAAAGAGACCGTGACGTAGGCGGATGTTGTGGATGAATAAAACCTTAAGCAGAACATGCTTAAGGTTTTTTATTGCTCTTTTTTTACTTCAGAGTTAAGTTTAGCTCTTAGATTATGCGACTTATTAAGGGGTTATTAACATGTGGATAATACACTGAAATTATTTTCATGGATTTATACACAACTAAAAAATCAATTCAAAGGCTTAGTTATTGAAATAATATGTGGATAAATATTTAAAGTAGTCAATTTCTAAATGCTGGTTAAGAAAGCCAAAATGTATATAATGAGAAGTGGAGTAGATAAGAAGGAGTAGTTATTAATATATTAATAAAGCATATAACCCAACTGTAAGAGGGTTATATGCTTTTAATTTAATGGATATACATGCTAGTAATTCTAAAAAAAGATATCACAAATATTAAGGAATTCTTGAGGTTTTTCTAGGTGTGGTAATAGTCTTGAATCATCAATTGTACTATATTCTATTGATGGATTTAGTTCATTATACTGCTGTATAATAGGTTCATTAGTAAATTGATTATCTTTACTCCATACAATATAAATGCTCTTATCTATAGCCGCAAATGCATTTCTAATATCAATGTTCATATAATGTGTCAAGAATGAAGCTGATGGGTATTTATTATTAACATGACCTAAATGTGAAGATTCATGAAATACTTTAACCATCTTAGATGAAACTTTCTCTTTCTTATAGAAACCTTTTTCCTGAAGAAATTTTCTAATCGAATATTTAGATGCCATTGAATTATATATAGATGTCCCTATTAAAGGAGATTCTAATAGCTTTCTACTAAGATTAGATAATCGATTAGGATATTTGATTAATGATTGTATGCTTGATGGATTAATCAACATAATGTTCTTAAATAGATCTTCATTTTGATGGCAACACATTGTCACAAATGCACCTGATAATGAACTTGCGATAACATCAGTTGGGCGCTTAATTACGTTCTTAATAAAATCCGAAATTAACTGAACATATAAGTATGCTGTATAAGTTATTTTTGGTTTATCAGAACGACCAAACCCTAATAAATCAATTTCGTAAACTGTATGATTCTCCGCTAATTGCTGAGAAATTTCTTTAAAGTTATAGCTGGAGCTTCCTATTCCTATACCATGTATGAGTAATATAGGGGAACCTGATCCTTTCACAGTATAAAATATATTACCGTAACGCCAATGATAGTAGTCTTTTTGCTCTGCATAAAGTATATTCTGCTTAGCAGCTTTTACAAAAACAAGTTTATTTAAAAGAGCAATCGAGCCAAGTGATATGGTTGTACCTAATAAAATATTTAAGGCGTTCTTTTTTAATGAAGAATTATTCATGCAAATTACCCTTTCATCTATTATATTTATTAGAGTGCATTTTAAAGGTGTTAAGAAATCTATTATAAGCCTTGCATCTAATATATTAACTTTTAAGATTTTGAAGTAAGAATTAATATTAATCATCATTTTCTTACGCTAAATCATAGCTTGCAGTTATATTATACAACTAAAACCCTATATCATCAATTGGATCAAAATCTCTAAGTATTTATAATTCTTTTTATTTAAAGCAATTGTCCATAATAAAATACGGCTTTATTTGAGAAACTAATATTAATAATTATATCCCAACGTTGTTATGAATCATGTATAAATTGACCTATAATATATTATCTAATATATTTTGATAAATTTCAATATAAAAAAGTAAATTATTAGAGTCTTTTAAGAAGCTTTAAATATAGACAAGAGAAATCGTATACTGTATAATATTATTTAATTGGAAATTCGTTTAAATTAGAGTTTTCTTGTTGAGATTGATTCATCGTCATTTAAGCTAGAGTAGGAAAGACTTGAATAACGTAAACAGATCTATTAAGAATTAGTACTAAGAAATATAGTCTTAAAAGGTGAATTTAAGACTTTTTAATATGTATATTTATTGATTTGATAAAGATCTACATGAATAATTATTCACCGTTAATATAAGGAGGATACAAAGTGAAAGTATATAATCAAATAGCTCAACTTATAAATAGTAAAGTTAAAGAACTACCTCTCGATGATATTAAAGAGATTTTAGAGGTACCGCCTAATACTGACATGGGGGATTTCGCATTCCCATGTTTCAGATTAGCTAAAGTGTTTAGGAAAGCGCCTAATATTATTGCTTCAGAACTTGCTGTGGGTTTAAAAGACGAGCCTATGCTTGACAATGTAGAAGTTGTGGGGGGCTATTTAAATTTATTTGTTGATAAAGCGTATTTAGCAAAAAATATTTTTGAGAGCTTCTGCGATAAAGATGTAGATTACGGAACATCTGAGGACTCTAAAGGAAAGACGGTAGTTTTAGATTATTCCTCACCTAACATAGCTAAACAGTTTCATATTGGTCATTTAAGAACAACTGTAATTGGGAATGCCCTTGCAAAGATTCATACCGCACTTGGATATAAAGCTGTTCGTGTTAATCATTTAGGGGATTGGGGAACTCAATTTGGTAAGCTTATTGTGGCTTATAAAAAATGGGGTTCAAAAGACGATATCAAGAGTAAGGGTATAGATGGTCTTATGGAATTGTACATTAGGTTCCATGATGAGGCAGAAAAGCTAGATGCTCTTAATGATGAAGCAAGAGAATGGTTTACTAAAATGGAAAACGGCAATGAGGAAGCTTTAGAACTTTGGAACTGGTTCAAAGAAATTAGTATGGTAGATTTTAATAGAGTTTATGATCTCCTTGGAGTAGACTTTGATTCTTTCGCAGGAGAAAGTTTCTATAATGACAAAATGCAACCTGTTGTTGATGAATTACGTGAAAAAGGCCTACTTGAAGAGAGTGAAGGAGCAAATATTGTGGATCTTTCTGATAGTGATATGCCACCTGTACTCATAACTAAAAAAGATGGTAGTTCTCTTTATGCTACAAGAGATTTAGCTGCATCAATCTATAGAAAAAATACTTATAACTTTGATAAATGTCTTTATGTAACTGGTCTAGAGCAAAAACTTCATTTTGCTCAATGGTTTAAGGTTATTGAAAAGATGGGGTATGATTGGGCAGATCAATTACATCATATACCTTATGGTCTTGTAAGCCTAAAATCCGGTAAACTTTCGACACGTAAAGGACAGATTATTTTATTGGAAGAGCTTTTAAAAGAAGCTATCCAACGTTCTGAAGAAGTTATTAATGATAAAAATCCTAATCTAGAAAATAAAGAAGCTATAGCAAAAGATATTGGTATTGGTGCAATTATTTTTAATGATCTTTATAATAACCGAATCAAGGATGTTATATTCTCTTGGGATAAAGTTTTGAATTTTGATGGAGAGACGGGACCTTATGTTCAATATACTCATGCTAGAGCTTCGAGTTTATTGAGAAAAGGTGAATATACTGAACTTAATAAGAATATAGATGTAAGTAAGTTAACAGATGAATATACTATAAATGTTTTAAAAGTAGTTGAAAAGTTTCCTTCCAAAGTTAGAGAAGCTGCTGATAAATTAGAACCTTCTATAATAACACGATATATTGTAGATGTGGCTCAAGCTTTCAACAAGTTTTATCATGAGAATCCTATACTTGTAGACGATGTAGAACTTAAGCAAGCACGTTTAACTATTGCCTATATAGTTAAAAATGTAATTAAGAATGGACTGGATCTTCTTGGTATAAATGCACCAGAGAAGATGTAATCATACCTGTGACTCTTTCTTAATGTATAGGGGGAATGATAGTGAAGAATGTTATTTTGATGTATAATCCAAAGTCAGGTGATACCAGCTTCAGATTTCATGTAGATACTTTTATAGAAGCTTTTTCAAAAAAGGGCTATGTAGTTCATGTATTAAGAAGTTGCTATAAGGGTGACATGGAAGAATATTTATCTACAACTAAGATTAATAATTGTGACGGTATCTTCATTGCTGGTGGTGATGGATCGGTGAATGAGGTAATCAATGGCATGATGAAAAATAACATCAATGTACCTTTAGGTATTATTCCAGCAGGAACGGCTAATGATTTCGCTAAAGCATTAAATATTCCAAATGACTATGAAGAGTGTGTAAAGGCTTTATCCAATATGCATATTGAAGAAATTGATATTGGAAAAGCTGATGATCGTTATTTTATCAATATATGTTGTGGTGGTTTATTTACTACTGTTTCACAGAATATTGATATAGATCTAAAAAACACACTGGGGAAAATGGCTTATTATCTAAAAGGTGCAGAGCAGATATACAACATCAAGCCTGTTCATCTAAGTATAGATATTGATAATGAGTCATTTGATGATGATTTTTATCTATTCCTTGTAATGAATTCTGTTGGAGCTGGCGGTTTTTATCATATTAATCCGACTGCTGATATAAAAGATGGACTTATGGAGTTGATTGCTATTAAAGCTTCAACATCGATTAAAGATTTTCCTAGGATGCTAATGAAGTTGATAAAAGGGGATCATCTTAATGATCGTAGTATTCTTTATAAGCAGTGCAATAGAATTCAAATTAAATCAGATAATTTCGGTGAGATATTTAATGAAACAGATATGGATGGTGAAAGTGGACCGGATCTACCTATTGATATTAAAGTCATTCATAAAGGAATAAAGGTTTTTTCAAATAGAAAATAAGAAATGAGTTTATTGTGAATACCAGGTATGTAAATCGCTAGTTTACACACCTGGTACTTTTGTATTTAATGACTTAATTATTTTAAGTGATTTGATAAACTTTCTGATTGTTTCTATATATAGTATCATACTTATAAGATGTTTCACGTGAAACATCTAAATATAACTGAGAGTATTTAAGTGAGTATAAATTTTTTTATGATGTTAAAAGAGAAAAAAGGTGTATTAATATTCAGGTATTATCATATAAAGCAAAGTATAATGAAAGATACATACTCCACATCTTATGAATTGGACACTAAAAATGTTTCACGTGAAACATTTTTAGCTGTATTCTATTTCAGAATAGATAAGAGTATGATATAATGAATATACTTGTCCCAGATATTAAGTAACTTTTTGTTACGAAATATTTAACTATGGTATAGGACTTGTAGAAGAGAAAGGATAAAGGGGTGTCAATATGGCGAAGATAATAGCTGTCGCTAATCAAAAGGGTGGAGTAGGAAAAACTACAACTGCTATAAATCTATCTGCATGCTTGGCGGAATTAGGGAAAATGGTATTGACAATTGATATTGATCCTCAGGGCAACACTTCAAGTGGGCTAGGAATAGACAAGACAGAGCTAGATAATACGGTTTATGAACTGCTTTTAGGAAAAGTAGATATATTCGAATGTAAGATGCCTGTAAAGTGTTGCGAAATGGATATAATACCGTCAAGTATGGATTTAGCAGGAGCAGAAATAGAACTTATCGGTGTGGAGCATAGGGAATTTCTTTTAAAAAAAGTTCTAGATCCCATTAAGGATTATTACGATTACATAATAATTGATTGTCCACCATCTCTCAATATGCTGACTATCAATGCGTTAGCAGCAGCTGATTCTGTTATGGTACCCTTACAATGTGAGTTTTACGCTTTAGAAGGATTAACACAATTAATTAATACTGTTAATCTGGTTAAACAAAGATTGAACCCCAATTTGGAGCTGGAAGGAATTGTTTTTACAATGTATGACAGTCGTACGAACTTATCTTTACAAGTTGTTGAAGAAGTCAGAAATCATTTAGGCGATAAGATTTACGATGCAATGATTCCAAGAAATATTCGTTTAGGAGAAGCACCAAGTTATGGGTTGCCGATAATAAAATATGATAACCGCTCAAAAGGAGCAGAGAGTTATATGGAACTTGCTAAGGAATTTATAGAAAGAGGTTAGAGCATGAAGAGTAGAGGATTAGGTAAAGGGCTAAATGCATTAATATCTGAAAATGTTGTAGATTTACCTAAAGTCGAAGCAAAAGAAGAACAACTAAATGAAGGTAGTGTATTAAAGGTAAAAATCAATGATATTGAACCGAATAAATTCCAACCAAGAAAAATGTTTGATGATGATAAATTAGAAGAGTTATCAGAATCAATTACTCAATATGGTATTATTCAGCCTCTTATTGTCACAAAAAAAGGGGATTATTATGAGATTATTGCTGGAGAAAGACGATGGCGAGCAGCCAAAAAAGCATCTTTAAAAGAAGTTCCAGTAATAATTAGTGACCTCACTAGTCAAGAAATACTCGAGGTATCTTTAATCGAAAACATTCAACGTGAAGATTTGAATCCGATAGAAGAAGCTAAAGCATATGATCGCTTATTAAATGAATTCAAGTTGAAACAAGAAGAGTTAGCTAAAAAGATATCTAAAAGTCGGTCTGCAATTGCCAACACATTGAGATTACTCAATTTGGATGCAAGAGTACAGCAGTTGATCATTCAAGGATCAATAACTAGTGGACATGCAAGGGCTTTATTAGCATTAGATGATCCACAGTTACAGTATGATTTGGCAATTAAAATCATGGATGAAGATATAAGTGTAAGACAAATAGAAGCAATTATTAAGAAGCTAAAAGAAGAACCCAAGAAGGTTAATGAGAACACTAAGAATAATAGCCTAGAGCCAATCTTTAAAGAACTCGAAGAACGAATTAGAGAAGTTATGGGTACTAAAATCAACATCGTTCATAAGGGGAGTAAAGGTGGTAAAATTGAAATAGAATATTATAGCGTAGACGACTTAGAACGTATTATTCACTTAATAGAACAATAGAAATAACATTGAAATCTCTAATTTGCTACAGGAGATTCAAAATGAGGAGCGATGATTTCTGTGGGAAAAATGAATGATATAGTAAGTATAATGCAACCTTATAGTATATATATTATACTTGCAATGGCTATACTATTGATGATCTTAATGATTTACATCATTGTGATTAACCGTAAAATTAAAATCCTTTCAAAAAAGTATGAGCGTTTTATGAAAGGAAGTAGTGGTGACAATGTAGAAGATATTCTGAGTGAGTGGGTTGATAAATTAAAAATGCTAGAGGTCGATAAAAATCAACTGAAGCATGATCTAAGTAAATTAAGACAAAATCAGGAACTTTGCATTCAAAAAGTCAATGTGACACGCTATAATCCATTTGAAAATATGGGTGGTGATTTTTGCTTTGTACTTACTCTACTGGATGCATATAATAATGGTATTATCTTAAACGGATTACATAGTCGTGAAGGGTCATACATATACGCAAAACCTGTAGAAGAAGGGAAGAGTAAATACAAACTATCAGAAGAAGAAATGGAATCTTTAAGCAAAGCAATCTAACACTTTTATAAAAACTACTTCACTTGGTAACAATATTGCTAAGGAGGTAGTTTTATGATTATAGGTATACAAAGTGGTCTAGAAGAACTAATGGCTGAACTTCAATCAAAAGGATATCCTGTGAAAGTTATGGATAATTATATAAATCATGTAGACGTATATATTTATAGTAGTAATAAGGTTGAAGGGTTACTTCAACAGGTAGATTGTGGACCAACCAATTCTTATGGCAATTGTTATGGTGACTCCCATGGGATGCTTATGATTAATGCAAGAGGAAAAAATGTTAAGGATATTGAATATATTATAAACAGTAGATGCTATAGTAAATTAGACTTATTATAGATAGATCAGAAAAAATGACTGATTGATCGACAAGTATAAAATGAATCCTATTGAATGAATATCCTAATGATTTCACGAGCACGCTAAAGATGAAGTTAATATTGATTAGGGGTGAATTACTATGTATAAAATGATTGCAATAGATTTAGATGATACACTTTTGAATGAAGAAGGCGATGTCAGCAAAGAAAACATATGTGCAATAGAAAAAGCTAGAGAAGAGGGTGTAGCCATAGTTTTATGCTCTGGGCGCCCAAGTCTAGGGATGCATAAAACCATAAATAGCTTAGGGTTAGATAAAGAAGGAGAGTACTATATATCATTTAATGGAGCACTAATAAGGAAGGCTCATGATGATAGCAAAATCTATGAGGCAAATCTTGATCCTGATCTTACGAAAAGGATTATTGAGTATGGAAGAAAGTATGATTTAGGGATTCAACTGTATATAGGTGATGACATGTTTGTAGAAAAATTCACTGATAGGATAAAAGAGTATGAAGAGCTAACAGGAGTAAAAGCAATAATAGTAGATGACCTAAAGGAGCATATAGGACAGGGAGCATTAAAACTGTTGATGAATGATGACCATGAACGTCTTAAAGTACTCTATGAAGAAGAACATAATCATTTAGATGAGCATTTACATATGTTCTTTTCACGTGACCATCTACTAGAATTCATAAGTTTGGAGACTAATAAAGGAATAGCAGTTATGAAATTAGCTGAGAGATTAAATATCAAAAAAGAAGATGTAATAGCCGTTGGAGACAGCTATAATGATTTCTACATGATTGAGATGGCAGGTCTTGGTATTACTGTTTCTAATGGTAGAGATGAAGTGAAGCAAATTGCTCAATATATAACATCAAGAAGTAATAATGAACATGCTATAGAAGAAGTTATTGAAAAATTTATTATGTCTAAAGAAGTATGAAGCAAAAGCCACCCTTAGGTGGCTTTTGCTCCGGAGTAATTATTAACTATTTTTCTTCACCATAGTATGCTACTTTATAAATATCAGCTAATTCTTTTACTAATGGTAATCTTGGATTAGCTGTGGTACACTGATCTTCAAATGCTTTATCAGCAAGATAATCAACTTTAGCTAAGAAAGCTTTTTCTTCAATGCCGCACTCTCTAATAGTCATTGGCATATCAAGTTGTTTCATTAAGTCTCTTACTGCCTTCACTAGTGATGCTACACCTTCTTCTGGAGTAGTAGCTGGTAAGCCTAAATGCTTAGCAATTTCTGCATATTTTTCATGAGCTACAAATTTCTCATATTTAGGGAATGAAGCAAACTTGGTCGGAGAGCTTTCACCGTTATAAGAAATTACGTATGGTAATAATACAGCATTAGCAGCACCATGAGGAATATGGAATTCACCACCTAATTTATGAGCTAATGAATGATTGATTCCTAAGAATGCATTTGTGAAAGCCATACCAGCTATACATGAAGCATTATGCATTTTTTCACGAGCAACAGCATTTGAACCGTTTTTATAAGCACCTGGTAGATACTCGAAAACAAGTTCTATTGCTTTCATTGCTAAGGCATCTGTATAATCAGAAGCTAGAACAGACACATATGCTTCAATTGCATGAGTAAGAACATCCATACCAGTATTAGCTGTTACACCAGCTGGTACAGTCATAACTAATTCAGGATCAAGAATCGCTACATCTGGAGTTAATTCATAGTCTGCTAAAGGATACTTGATGCCTTTAGATTTATCTGTAATAACAGCAAAAGATGTTACTTCTGAACCTGTACCTGAAGTTGTTGGGATTGCAACAAACTTAGATTTATCACCCATTTTAGGGAATTTATAAACTCTTTTGCGGATATCCATGAATTTAAGAGCCATTTCTTTGAAATCAGCCTCTGGATGCTCATAGAACATCCACATACCTTTAGCAGCATCCATTGGTGAACCACCACCAAGAGCAATAATCACATCAGGCTTAAATTTATTCATTGCTTCAGCACCACGCATAACAGTATCTAATGATGGATCAGGTTCAACATCACTAAAAATTTCACAATGAACATAATCTAAACGATTTCTTAAATGATAGAGAATTTTATCTACAAAACCTAATTTAACCATGAAAGGGTCAGTAACAATGAATGCGCGAGTGATATTTGGCATCTTGCTTAAATATTGTATTGAACCTGGCTCAAAGTAGATTCTTTCTGGGATTTTAAACCATTGCATATTCACGCGTCTCTTCGCCACCCTTTTCTTATTGATTAAGTTAACAGCAGTTACATTAGAAGTAGTTGAGTTTTTACCATATGATCCGCATCCTAAAGTAAGTGATGGCATGTTTGTATTATAAATATCACCAATGGCACCATGAGTTGAAGGTGAGTTGATGATGATACGTCCAGTTTTTAATCGATCGCTAAAATCTTTAATAACTTGATCATCTTCAGTGTGTAATACTGATGAGTGACCTAAACCACCGATCTCAACCATTTTTTCTGATAGTGCAATACCTTCATCCGCATTCTTAGCTTTAATAATAGCAAGTACAGGTGATAATTTTTCTTTTGATAATGGATATTCATGGCCTACACCATCAATTTCACAACATAAGATTTTTGTGTCTTCAGGAACTTTGACACCAGCCAATTTAGCAATCTCATAAGGACTTTTACCAACGATAGCTGCATTAACAGCACCTTTTTCTAAATTCATTACAACAGATTCAAGTTTCTTAGTTTCTGCTTTAGATGCCACATAGCAATTGTTTTCTTTAAAGAATTTAATTGCAGCATCATAAATAGGTTCTTCGATTATAGCTGCTTGTTCTGATGCACAAATCATACCGTTATCGAATGACTTAGAAAGAATTAGATCAGTTAATGATCTCTCTAAACGAGCAGTCTTTTCAATAAAACACGGTACGTTACCAGGACCAACGCCTAAAGCAGGCTTACCAGCTGAATATGCTGATTTTACCATGCCTGAACCACCAGTGGCTAAGATTAATGCAACACCTGGATGATTCATTAATCCATTAGTAGCTTCGATTGATGGTAACTCGATCCATTGAATGCAGTTCTCAGGAGCACCAGCTTTAATCGCAGCATCTCTTAATATTCGTGCAGATTCAGCAGAACATTTTTGTGCTGATGGATGGAAAGCAAAGATGATAGGATTTCGTGTTTTAGCAGAAATAAGTGCCTTAAACATTGTTGTTGAAGTTGGGTTAGTTACTGGTGTAATACCTGCAACAACACCAACAGGTTCCGCAACTTCCATATAATCCTCTTCATCATTGTTATTGATGATCCCAACAGTCTTGTCGTACTTAATACTGTGGTATACATACTCAGTTGCAAACATGTTCTTAGTAATCTTATCTTCATAAATACCACGTTGTGTTTCTTCAACTGCTAACTTAGCTAGATACATATGCTCATCAAGTCCAGCAAGAGCCATTTCTTTAACAATATTATCAATTGCTTCTTGATTAAGTTCCATGTACTCTTCTAAAGCTTTCTGTGCTTTAGTTACCATTGTATCTATCATTACGTTAACATCTACTTCGTTATTTTTAGCTTTTACTGTTTCAGCTTTTTTGCTCATAGATGAAACCTCCTTAAATATCGTTAATAATTTAACTATCTTACAAGTCTATTTTATATTCTTGTTAAATAATTGTCAATATATAATTTGACGAATAGTAGGGAAAACTTCATTTATTTTTATGCAACACTACCAAAACACTAATTATTGTATACATTATACTGTATTCCTTATCTCTAAGCTAAGATTTTTTTGAGCAAAGAATGTACTAAGATAAAAATTGGTTAAAATATTAACATATATCAAAGTTTATTAAAAGATATATTTTTGTCGATAAATTTAATAGCGTACTTAAGTTACTTAATGAAATGACAAAAATATATAGACTTTTACAAATAAATAAAATTTTTTATATTTCTTATCAAATGGATCCCAAAAAAAGATATTTGGGTCGTATATAGTATTATAATCAAAGAAAGGATGAGAAATATGAAAAAGATTTTAGTATTACTGTTAATGTTTAGTGCCATGATAACTTTTGCTAGTAAACCGGTATCAGCAGCTGAGGTAGTTAACGCTCAAAATGATGAGGCTATTGTTGAAGAAATTAATCTAAAAGAAGAATTAGGTATACTAATCAACGATTCTATGGAATTGTATCTTTCACTTGATGATAATGCCGATGAAGAGCTTATCGATGAATTAGAAGAGAATTTGGAAAAAAGCTTCATGACGCTTCTTTATGCTAATAACAATAAAGATGAAATGGAAAGTAGCATTGGATCATTGGAGACAATTCTGGTAAATCATGAAGAAGTCATAGGAAATGAAATGATTGAAGAAGGTGAAATACTACTAGAGCAGATTACTCAACTAGAAGAAAAACTTAATAATGAGGAACTCAGCGAAGAAGAAGCTAATAATATTAAAGGCAAATTAGAGGAATTATATGAAGAGTTATACATATTATATGAAGAATTCGAAGAAGAGTGGTACGACAAAGATGAATGGCAAGAAAATGAAGTAGAATTAGATGAAGAAACGTCTGATGAAAATGAATACCTTTATGATAGAATCTCGGAGCTAGAAGAACAGATCGATGAATTATATCAAGTCTTAGATGACTATTTTAGAGAATTTGAAGGTGACTGGGAAGAGTACGAAGATGACTGGGAAGACTACGAAGACGAAGAGTATGATGGTGATTGGGAAGACTACGAAGACGAAGAGTACGAAGGTGACTGGGAAGACTACGAAGACGAAGAGTACGAAGACGAAGAGTACGAAGGTGACTGGGAAGACTACGAAGACGAAGAGTACGAAGACGAAGAGTACGAAGGTGACTGGGAAGACTACGAAGACGAAGAGTACGAAGACGAAGAGTACGAAGGTGACTGGGAAGACTACGAAGACGAAGAGTACGAAGGTGACTGGGAAGACTACGAAGATGAAGAGTACGAAGGTGATTGGGAAGACTACGAAGACGAAGAGTATGAAGGGTGATTGGGAAGACTACGAAGATGAAGAGTATGAAGGTGATTGGGAAGACTACGAAGACGAAGAGTATGAAGGTGATTGGGAAGACTATGACGATAAATAAAAATCGTAAATAAGTACAGTGTATGGGATGCCTGTTTTTTGGCATCCCAATTCTTGCTGGAGGGGTTTATATGACAGTAAAAGTAAAAGTAGAAAAAGTAGAAGACGTCATTGAATATATACGTACTAATCCTGAGGAAGAAAATGCGTACAAAAGCAAAGTAATAGAGGATCATTTACCATTTATCATTCACACGATAACCCAAGTCACAGGACGCTATGTAGAAATAGAAAACAGTGAAGAATTAAGTATTGGGCTTATTGCATTTGATGAGGCAATGTCAAAATATCATAAGGATCGTGGTAGTACATTCTTAAGTTTTGCAAGACTAGTAATATCTAGTCGAATAAAAGATTTCATAAACAAAGAACGTAACAGGGCTAAGGTAATTTCTCTTGAACAAATGACAGAGGTAAATGGAAAAGGAATTGGAATAAGTGAAGTAAATTTTGAAAACGAAGTAGCAAATGAAATAAATAGATGGGAATCGATTTTAAGGAAATTTGGGTTTGATTTGGAGCAATTAGTTGATGAATTACCTAAACATACTGACACCAGAAATAATGCCATAGATTTATCTAAAAAAATAAGTGATGATAGCGAAATTGTTAATCATATGTATAAAAAATATAGATTACCGATCGCCAAAGTTACCCTTAAATTTAAAACAACAAAAAAAATTATTACTAGAAGTAAAAAATTTATAATAGCCTCAGTGGTTATTTTAACGAAGAACTTAGTGCTGCTAAAGCAATGGATATACAAAGATAGAGAGAGGTGTTCATCATGATGAGACAAGGTATGGTCTTGAAACTGAATCATAATTATGCACTCATTGCAACTGATGACGCTGAATTTATTAAGATTAAATATAGAGAAGGCATGTATGTTGGGCAAAAAATATTTGTCCTAGAAGAAGATATTATTTACTCAGTACAAGAAGGTAAGAGAAGGCCAAATTATTTGAAGGTAATAGCTACTCTGGCAGCATGTATAGTAATTGCAATAATTCTAAATAGCTCATTTATGAGAGATACTAAATCGTTATATGCCATAATTAGTATTGATATAAACCCTAGTTTTGAATTAGGAATTAATGAGTCATATAATGTAGTTCAGATCAATGCAAAAAATGAAGAAAGCAAATCAATCCTGAATACTAATCTGATTGGTCAACCACTAACAGTTGCTGTTTCAGAGATTTTATCAGATGTAGAAGAATCAGGTTATGCATTAGAATCAGATAATGCCTTGTTAATATCAACTGTTAACTTAAAGAATAATAAAGATGAAACTATACATAAAGGGATTACAGACGGAGTCCTCATTGCAATAGAAGAAGAACCAATTTATGAAAATACTAAAGTTATATTCATCGATGCAGATGAGGAAGATCTTAAAACAGCAGAAGAATTAGGATTAAGTATAGGAAAGTATCGATTAATAGAGTTAAGTAATAATAAGATTGACAAAAGTACAATTGAAAAAGAAAGGGTAACAACTTTAATCGAGGAAGAAGAGATTAAAGAAAATCTAGAAGATAACGAGGCTATTGAAATTATTGATGCTGAAGTTTTACAGAGGCTTAATGAAATTGATAAAGAGATTGAGAGGCTTAAAAACAGAGTAGAACAAGTAGAAGATGCATTAGATAGAAGAGACTATGAAAGAACTAAAGATATCTTTGATTATATTCAATTAATGGATAATGGACTTATAAATGAGGAGAACGAATTTAATGAAATCCAAATAGTACTAGATGAGTTATATCAACTGATAAATATAGCAGAAGAAGCATTAGCAGAGAATTTAGAAGAGTCATATGAAGAAGACGATTTGATTGAAGAAGAAGGTTGGATAGAGGAAGAAGATTGGACAGAAGAAGATCTAGAGGAGTTCATAGAGGAAGAGGATTGGACAGAAGATGATCTAGAGGAATTCTTAGAGGAAGAAGGTTGGACAGAAGAAGAACTGGAGGAATTGATAGAGGTAGAGGAGTGGACAGAAGAAGATCTAGAGGAGTTCATGGAGGAAGAAGATTGGACAGAAGAAGATCTAGAGGAGTTCATGGAGGAAGAAGATTGGACAGAAGAAGATCTAGAGGAGTTCATGGAGGAAGAAGATTGGACAGAAGAAGATCTAGAGGAGTTCATGGAGGAAGAAGATTGGACAGAAGAAGATCTAGAGGAATTCCTAGAGGAAGAAGGTTGGACAGAAGAAGATCTAGAGGAATTCCTAGAGGAAGAAGGTTGGACCGAAGAAGAACTAGAGGAATTCCTAGAGGAAGAAGGTTGGAC